>NZ_JBFTPD010000006.1:0-203934 GCF_056398305.1 Rhizobium sp. 01T444 | reverse complement strand
CTATAACTGGCTTGTCCATGTGGCGGCTAAGCTCTGCATAGAGAAGTTCATGCGATTGCTTGGCAAGAAGGACCATGCTCACCGCCTCACACATCGCCCGGCGTCCACGTTGACTGTCCACGGGCGTCCGATGGGCGGAAGACCATTTCTGAACGACTGCTGTAATCTGATCGATTTCTTCGTCCTGCAACGAAAGCAGATGGAGTAGAGACATCGCCGGCACCTAATGTTGCGGCAAGAGCACCCAAGTCTCCCAAGCGGCCACTACCGTTGTAATACCGGGCCGACAAGCGGATCCTACTCCTTAATGCGTGCAGAGTCTTAATTATTCAATCATAAGGTAGCACGGCACGAAGTTCCCACTTGTGGATCTGGAATGAGTTATCGGGTGGCCTCGAGTTGACTTTCAGCCAATGTCGCATCGCGGCGTACGCCCCATCACCGCTTTAGGAAACAATGCCGCCGATCGTCAGGCCGGCGAATGCGATCTCACTTGAAAGGCGGAAGAGAAAGCAATTCAGCGGCGAGAGTGATTCTGGCGGAAAAGTTGCCGGCTGGTGAGGTCGTTGACGGTCAATCCTTCGTCGTTACATCTGAAGATGCTCGCGTCCTGCGCGAGATCCCATTCAAATCCGTGTTGCTCGACTAACACCGATCGTATTACATCCGATTTCCTTACTTAGCCTCTTCTCCAACAGGCAGGGGCACTCCGGAATTAACACGGCCGACCATTTCTCTCTAAGCCACTGGAAAAAAGGCGCAATCAGCAAGGGACATCACGGCTGTGAATGTCGCCGCCGTTGCCAGGTGACTCTGGTTTCGAGTTTTGATTGCCCTGGCGAGATGCGTGAGGGGACCGAGCGTCCTGGCTCGGATCTATATTGAGCTGCGAGGCCATCGCGCGGAACAAGTGATAGATTTCCACGTCTACAGATTGGGATCGCGCGGAGGGGGCTAACGCCCCTTTTAGCCTAGGCCACCCTCTGGGCAGTCGTGCGGTCCCACAAGGCTTGTCGTCACGGCAAGGCAAGCCTGCCGGTTCACGGCGGTAGCGTCAGCGTCTTCGCGCCGATGCTTTGTGAGAAAGTGGGGCGCCATGGTGCAGGAACGAAGCATGTCTGACACGCCCCTATCCGGCCTGAACGGAAGCGCGCTCGATCAACTGGCACTTGAGCACGGTATTGATCTGAAGCGTCCAACGCCCAACGGACAGACGGTGGAAATTTCTGATGACACCAAGCGAAGGCTTCTGCACGCCTTGAATGTGCAGCCCGGCAGTCAAGCTCGCGGCCCCGATGACCGGAACATCAAGCGACACGTCTTTCAAACGGCGACTAGATGCTTCATTCCCAATTTCTTGTCGAGCGAACGGGTTTGGGGCGTAAGTCTTCAACTCTATGAACTGCGATCTCAGCGAAACTGGGGGATTGGTGATTTTGAGGACCTGCGGGTCATAATTGATCTGGTCGCTTCGCTGGGCGGTGACTTTGTCGGATTAAACCCGCTGCACGCTCCATTTCTTGCTGACGCAGGACGATGCAGTCCCTATGAACCGTCCAGCCGGCTCTTCCTCAACCCACTTTATATTGCGGTGGAAAAGCTGCCCGGCTTCCAATCGGATGCGGACCACCAAACGGCGATCGCCGCTTTGCGCGACACCGATCTCGTCGCATATGAGGCCGTCGCATCGGCCAAGCTTTCCGCGTTGCGAACGATATGGACGCGGTGGAAAAGCGTTGATGCGGCTGATTTCACGGTGGCGGAATTTGAAGCGTTCGTCCGAAATGGCGACGTCACGCTTCGACGTCACGCGCTTTTTGAGGCTCTGTCGGCGCAGATGACGCAAAGCGGCTTTTCGGCAGGCTGGCACTCCTGGCCAAAGGAGTTTCAGGATCCGAATGCGCTGGCGGTCGGTTCATTCGCCGCCGAGAACGACGATGACATCCGCTTTCATCTCTGGCTTCAATGGGTCACGCATCGCCAGCTTTCGCAAGCCGCCGCGCATGCTCGAACATCTGGTTTGCGGATTGGACTTTATCTCGATCTCGCTGTCGGCGAGGCTCTGGACGGTTCAGCAACATGGAGCGACCGCGAGGTCTACCTTACGGACGCGACCATCGGCAGCCCGCCTGATCCGTTCGCGCCGGACGGCCAGGACTGGCATCTTGCAGCGTTTCAGCCTTCGCGGATCGCTTCTGGTGAGGCCCCGCCGTTCCAGCGGATGGTAAAAGCGGCGATGCATTATGCCGGCGCCATCAGGATCGACCATGCCGCGGCCCTGCGCCGGCTTTTCCTGGTCCCTGTCGATGGAATGCCGGCCGACGGCGCTTATGTCAGTTATCCGCAGGACGACCTGATCCGGATCCTGGCAGAAACATCCGCCCAGCATCGCTGCCTTGTCATCGGTGAGGATCTGGGATTGCTCCCTCAGGGACTTCAGCACGATCTGGCGGCGGCAAACATCCTGTCCTATCGAATTCTCTCCTATGAACGTGATGATGCAGGCTTCAAGGCAGCAGTCGACTACCCGGCTCTCGCCCTCGCCTGCATATCGACGCATGACCATCAGACGCTGACGGGCTGGTGGCGCGGCGCCGATATCGCCTTGCGTGCCGAACACGGTATTGTTTCGCCGGAACTGACGCGACAGCATGAGAATGAGCGCCACGCGGAACGCCACCAGCTGATCCAAGCGATTGGCAATTCGAACTCCGATATCTTAACCGAGACCCCGTCGGCATCCGCCCTGGACGACATGACCATCCGGGCGCATCGGTTTATCGCCGAGACGCCGAGCATCCTGGTGGCTGTTCGTCTCGCCGACCTGACGGACGAAAAGCGACCAACCAATGTCCCGGGTACGAGCAGTAGTTACCCCAACTGGCAACCGAAACTTTCGGTGTCGATCGAGAGGCTGTCTGCCCTTCCCTCCCTGAGGGGGATTTCGGACACGATGAACAAGGGTCGGCAGGTGAGCCTGTCGGACCGTGTTCGGAATTTCGGCCATCATGGCAAGCAGCACTCGCAGGAAACATCCAGCTTGTCCAACCGACCTGTGGCGGTGAGCGACGCAACCGACAAGACGGATGCCCAAAAGCTCGACGCGATCGTCGAGAAATACGCCGACAAAATTCCACGGCCTTTGGGTCGTTTTATCAGATGGCTGAGAAAGCCTGAGCTGCGATGGCTCCGCCTGGGAGCCGGCATCTTGTTTGTGCTCTTCGGGTTCGTCGGGTTTCTCCCCATCCTTGGTTTCTGGATGGTGCCGTTGGGTTTGATCATCCTTGCACAGGACAGCAAGTTTTTGCAGCGCCCGACCTTGAAGGCCATCACCTGGCTCGAAGCCAAACTGGCGAAGTAGAAACCGGGGGCCTGGAGGTTGCGTCGGGCGTCACTTGAATACGCGCCTGCCAGTAAAGGAAGAATTCGCACGCGACGGGACCTTTTCGGAATCGCGAGAATCAAGATCTCGACATGGGTGGTGCGCACTTGAAACTGATTCGTTTTAAATGGGAACGAATCACTCGCGTGAGACTAAGTCGCGGATCAATCGTTCCGCCACTTGTTCCAGGTGGTAATAATCCCGTCGAGGCTTTTGCTGATGATTGGATCGTCCGAGGATTCGACGATCGCAGCGAGAAAGGCTGCAGCGTCGCGGCGCAGTTGCGCCACGGTTGCTGGCTCTTCGGTCTCTGACTGCCGGTCCTTGTGGGAAAGATTGGTCGGAGGATCCTCCGCCAGGGCCGCAAGGTTTTGTAAAATCGCATTGCTGGCCGAGACAGGGTCATGGCGACCGGTAGAGACAGCCAACCCATTAAGGTGGAACAGGAGAACGCTCGTGAGTGGTGGCAGCACCAGCGGCGTCACTGGCATGCCTGTTTAGCGCCGGTCCAGTCGGTGACTGGCGCCACCACGCGCACTGCGTCCCAAGAGGCATATCAAGGACACGGACATCGCAACGATACCCACCACGATATGCGAGATCAACGGATCTGAGAGATGGTCGAAGTTAGCTATCCAGGGCGCGGCCGTGATCCAGGCACCAAGGCCGAGACAGGCACGCTCTATCGTCGGCCAAATATCTGTGGCAGCGATTGATGCCATGATGACCAGTGCCATGCCCGAAATGAGCGCGTGTGCGAAACCGATTGATGTTGTGCCATAATCCAGTACGAAGGGGCAGCAGCACAATACCGCTCCGGGCGCTTAGGGTGTGGAGTCGTGGAAGTAGTGATCGTTGTTCCTCCGTGCGAAGAACAGATTTGGGACGCCGATTTTTCGAATTCATGTCCGCCTTAAGACTGCAATTTGCCATTCGTGCAAACGGGCCGTGACCTCCCGGTAAATAGCTGATCGCCGGCGGGGAAATCCTGCCGCGCATACGCGCGCAGAGACCGACCTTCTATCCGGTCGCCTGCTCGCCGCAGGCATGGGCTGCGCCTTTGTCGTTATTGCAGTTATGCTTCGGTCTCGAGTTCGAACCGGACGCCTTGCAGATCAGCATGAACGAGCCGCGCCTTTGGAGCTTCCTCGACGAGGTCACGGAGCGGCACCTGCTGATAGGCAGTGGTTCGGCCGACATTGCCATTCGACGCTCCGGTCGCAATGTCGTGGTGGACGTGATCAAAAGGTCGATATCCGCGGGCTCACGACCGCATGACCGGTTGGGCGGCCAAGCCCCGGCAACGTCATTTGTCCTGCTCTTCCTCGTCGGCGGAGAGCAGATCGATGAGCGCGGCAATCCTGCCTGTCGGCAGACGGCGACCTTCGCCAAACAATGCTTCGTCGTTGTTGGCCCACGCGAATGCTTCGGCGAGTTCGGCCTGGGTCGCACCTGTCGCGATGACTTCAGCCACCAGAGTTTCGTCGGCAGGCCCAAGGATGGCGATGACGTCGCCTGAAATCATTGTCATGGCCACTTTCTCCTCTCTCTAACTCGGCTGAGATAGGTGACGCTTCGGAAAGATTCAATCTTTACACCGGAAAATTCCACTTCCCTTGAAATTCTAATACACTGAATTATATCAATATTAGTCGATTCCTAAACGGGATTGACACAGGTCCAGGAGGCGCCGGTCGCTCTTGGCGTCTCCTTATATCCATGTTGCTTATAAGGAGGATATGGCTATGAGGACAAACCTCGATTTCTCACCCCTATTCCGGTCAAGCATAGGCTTTGACCGTATGTTCGAAGCGCTTGAGGCTGCAAGCCGCGCCGAGACGAGCGATAGTTGGCCGCCTTACGATATCGTCAAAGCTGGCGAGAATGATTACCGCATTGTCATGGCAGTGGCGGGCTTCTCACAGGACGAACTGACGACGACCCAAGAGTAGAACATGCTCATCGTCTCGGGACAGAAGGCAAGTGCCGATGACCTCCAATATCTGCATCGCGGCATCGGTAGCGGCTCGTTCCAACGTCGCTTTGAACTCGCCGACGACGTGAGGGTCGTGAGTGCGGGTTTAGTCAACGGTCTGCTGACCATCGATCTCAAGCGCGAAATCCCTCAAGAGATGAAGCCGCGTCAGATCGAGATCCGAACCGGCCAGACAATGCCGAAGGTCGCGGCCCAGCAGATCGAGGGCAAGCAGCAGGCGGCTTAAGCCTTCGCTGCAGAAAAGTTTTGCCAACGAACCCACAGAAAGGAGAAGAAACATGAGTGTTCGTGATCTGATTCCCTGGGGCCGCAATAATGGCGCCCAGGTGCCAAGTCTCTTACGCGATGACGACCGTGATCCCTTCCTGTCGCTTCATCGCGAGGTGAACCGTCTATTCGATGACGTCTTCCGCGGCTTTGGTTCCGGCCTGCCATCTTTTGGCAACACCTCCGTCTTCGGAGGTGGGTGGCCAAGCGTCGAAATCTCCAATACCGACAGGGAGATTAAGGTGACGGCCGAAGTCCCCGGCCTAGAAGAGAAGGACATCGAGGTCCTGCTCAATGAGGGCGTGTTGACGCTAAAGGGCGAAAAGCGCTCCGAGAGCGAGGACAAGGATCGGCAGTTCTCCGAACGCTACTACGGCCGCTTCGAGCGTCGCATTCCGCTCGGTGTCGAGCTCGACGAAGATCAGGTCGACGCCACCTTCAGGAACGGCGTGTTGACCGTCACCTTGCCGAAGACCGAGAAGGCGCAGTCGCAGGTCAGGCGCATCGCAATCAAGAGCTGATCGAAACGAACGCGCGGCGCCGGCCATCTGGCGGCCGGCGCGCATCCCTCGCCTAGATGGGGAGGACAAATGATGGAGTTTGGCAGACACAGATAACGAGAGAATAGCAACGGCTTCCGGTTTGCGTGTCTCGCGCGATAGTCGGCGGGGGCATCCTTGTTTCGGGGAACCCACCATCCCCGATAACGCGGTTACCCGGGTCTTCAACCGTCGCGCTCGGTGACTATGACAGGGACCGCGCGGACGAAGGGCCGGTGGCTTGTTTTCGGCCGGCGCAGCGTGCCATTCATCGAAGATTTGATGGCCGACACGGGACGCGCCGACGATGGCGGGCAGCGATTACCAACCAGAGACCACAGCGTGCCCACGACGGATGGCGTCGGCGAAGGTGCCCCCCACTCGCCATCCCGCCACTACCGACGGCACCGAGTGCTCAACGTCTCGGCCAAGATCGTCGCTCGCTGGGCCGGCTGACCCGCCACTGCGAATTTCCTCCAGAATGGATTCGGCATCTGACAAATTTTCATGGAGGATGTATTGAAACGAAAAAAACGGGAAAGTAAATTTTGAGCGGCGCCGGATTCCGGCGTCGTCCTTGTTGATCACCAATGTTTTCAGTGAGGTAGCAATGAACGCCAACTTTAATCGTCCCGTCTATCTGAAGGAACGGGAAGGCCTGATTCGAGAGATATTGTCTCTGGCGGACGCCATCGATTTTCTCGAAAACTGGCCGGAGAACGCCCGAGATCTGGTCCATGAGGCGACCATCAAGACCTGCTACATGACCCATGATGGACATAAGCCGCTTGAGGTAGCACGCGATGCCGTTCGGGCATTCGGGAATAAGAAGGGTATCTTGATGAAGCAGCCTGCGATTCAGCCGTGGATGATCAAGTCGCCAACCGGTGGTGGCCGCGTTCAGCGATCAGGATGAGACGCGGCTCACCTTGATTGCCTGCCGCGCACGCTGGCTATGCCCGACATCAGCCATGCAAGACGCCGAAGCAAATGCAGCTCGCCAACGCATTCTGTCGATTTCTCGAGTTACCCCAGACACTGGAATAGGACGGCCCGACACCATCGAACTCTCTAAGCTCAAAATTGCAACAAGCGATCATTTTGCCCGTGCTCGCCGGCCTGAACGACACTAGTTTAGGAATTGCGCATTTTAAAGCGCAGATGGAGTCAGTGAAAAGGACTGCCTAGCTCGCGGTTGGGCAAACGACGCACCGCTAAGGCAGCGATTCACGTTTTAGCCTCGGACTTCCGGATTCAGCCCACGGGCGAGAACTGAAGTCAGCCACGCGGCAAGACCCCCAAGAAAAGCGAGCGATTCTCCCCAAAAGCGCACAGCGTAGCGCACAGCGAGAACATGGACCGGTACCCAAAAGCATTAGCCCAGATTCCCGTGCCGAGACCTGAAAGTTAAAAGCCTACGCTGTTGGTACTGCCAAACAGCACCGACGCGGTCCCGCCCGAGCCAGCAGCATGTTCTGCACCATATCCATTCCTACTATGCTTATAATCCCTATACCCGCAGCGCATGACAGCTGACCAACGTCGAGGCAAAGCATCGTAGGCAACCGCGGCATACCCGGTGACGGCGGGCGCGACCTTGCGGCTAAGGGCACGCTGGCGAGGCCACTGGTATGTCCGGCTCTGGATGGGCCGCACGACAGAAGTCTGACGCGGACCAGATAGCTTGAACTGGGCCAGAAGCTCGATCAGCGATTCGGCGCCGCGGGCGAGACCGTGGCTGGCGGCGGTCTATGCGGACGTGACGGGCAACCAGAGACTGGAATAGGAACGGTCAGAAATCCCACGGGCACAGGAGATCGAGACCGTCGTTTCGAAATTCTTGAGATTGCGTGTGGCAAGGCGCCCGCCATTCACTCGCGCGACTGCAGCGATCATTCCATCAGGTGCTGACATTGCGCGCCCTCGACGAACCGCCTCCGCCATGATTTCCCCATAAGCGAGGGCGGCTTCCTCCGTCAGCCCAAAGATCCGATCGGCAAACCGACGACGCCACTCCGCCAGACCCTCCTCCAGACGATCGGCCTGCTGCTCCGGCCTAATCTGCTGGATACCGAAAGCGATGTCGGCGATTGTCACAGTTGGCAGCGCCAGTTCCGCATCGAACCGAACCAGCCAAGCCATGACAGCTTCACCTGGAGCCTTCCTTAAAGTTTCGGAGACGACGTTGGTGTCGAGAAATATCAAACCTCGATGCCTCGATGAGGATGACGGTTTTCACGGATGACGGCATCCACATCAATGTCTGTGGCAGCTTGCGCGTTTACACGCAAATAGAAACTAGAAGCAGGCTCGCGCCCCACCTCGCGGGTCTCGTAGGCTTCAAGCGCGCGTTCAACCACTTCGGCAATCGAACAATTTTCACGGCGCGCTAGCCTGTGAGCCAGATCCCTTGCCTTTGAGCTTCGGACAGAGAGTTGTGGCGCGGCCATTTGTGGTGGTTCTCCATTTAGCCAAATATAAAGCCAACAATCGGCTGCCATCAAGATGGCGCCTGATGGCTTGCCGTTAATCAGATCAAGACATCCTAGCCCGGGCACTGCCGAGGCAGAATTGAACCACTGGATGCCGATGCCCTCTGCCAATCTCAACTGCGGTTCCACGCCATCACTTTGGGAAGGCGACGACGCTTCGACAAACCGACGTGTCGGGAATCTCGAACTTCGCCGCCAAAGCTCCTGCACATGGCCATACATCATCGGCCTACCTCATGGCACATGAAAGGCCGACAGCCGCTAGCGTCGACCAATTTGCCTTGGCCGGGAGCATATCGAGCGAACACGCGCCTCCTGGATTGAACTGGATGACGCTGAGGCCGTTATCGGTGAAAGCACGTGTTTGCATATGAGGAGCGGAACGCCATGTCCGAAGGACAGGATTTTGATGCAGGGGACTTCGCGGTCACCTTGCAGCGATAGCGGATGAGGAGCTGTTCAAACTCATGCAGGAACTCGACGCAGAGAGCGAAGACGTCGCGATCGAGGTGCGCGAGGCAAGCGATTCCCAATAACGCACTCGTCGAAACCGCCATTTGAGAGGGCCGTCCAAAAATATTCTGAAAACTCCGAGCGACTTTTCCAACAACTCGACGATCTCGTGGCTGAAATTATCGACCGGTTCGCCAGCGAGGGACACGGGACGGTCGTGTGATCGAGACCCTTTAGAACGTGCTTGCGAAGCGGCGGTTCGCCTACGACCGGGACCCAGATCCGACGGAAGAGGTCGTTGAGGAGCCTCAAACGACTGGCCCGCCGCCAACGGACGGCGTCCTGACTAGAAGGGATGATCGCGTGCTCGACACTGATCACCCGACCCGATCGAAACTGTCAAAAGCCTCACCCGGGCACAACGGGACGCGATCACGGCGATCGCCCTTTTCCACCGGCTACGCAAAGCCGGGAGAGGTTGGCTAGTGGGTGACAAACAGCTCTCCGAAAAGGTCATCGAGCGCCTGTACCCGGATTGACGGCGCCAACGATGTCCTGGATGTTGTAGGTAGCCCCGGCGCTGACCAGTCCCAGCCCCCTTTCCGGCGATAGCGCGGCGACAATGCAGGCTGCGCGGCCACCCCAGTCGTATCATCCAGGGATCGCCTTTTCGATCGACAGGCTGTCCATCAGCGCCAACAAATCGGCGCGCAGTGCCGCCTTTTCCCCGGAGCGCGGCGTTTCTTGCGAAAGAAGGGGTCTGGCCATACCCTCACAAGAAAGGCACGATGCAACGGTTTCCCGATGTCGCGAGGGTCATCGCAACGGCGTCATAGGGAAAGCCATGAAGCAGGATCGTTGGCATGCCATCCGCGGGACCTGACTCGTAATAGGAAATATTCAGGACACCCGCGGAGACATGTTTCAAAGCCGGCACTTGCGACATGGTCACCTAAAAGTCGTTCCGATCAAGCGACGCCCTTGCCGCCGGTGACACCGTAAACCTCGCCGTTGATGAAGCTCGCTTCCTGAGAGGCGAGGAGCACAAAGACGGGAGCCAGCTCGACCGGCTGGCCGGGACGACCAAAATCACTGTCCTTGCCGAAGGTCTTGACCTTCTCGTCTGGCTGGCCGCCACTCGGCTGGAGAACTGTCCAAACGGGGCCCGGTGCGACAACATTGGCGCGAATGCCACGTTCGATCAGTTGCTTGGCGAGCGCTTTCGTATACGCCACGATACCAGCCTTGGTCGTGGCGTAGTCGAGCAGGATCGGAGACGGCTGGTAGGCTTGGATAGAAGCTGTCGTGATCACCGCCGCTCCTGCTGGCATATGAGGAACCGCAGCCTGTGCGATCCAGTGGAGCGCATAGAGATTGGTCTTCATCGTTTTATCGAAATCTTCGCTGGAGAGATCGTCGATCTTCTCGCGATATTGCTGCCGGCCGGCATTGACGACGAGAATGTCGAGACCGCCCAGCCGTGAAACGGTTTTCTCGACCAGTTCACGGCACCATGCTTCGTCCTTGATGTCACCCGGCAGGGCGAGCGATGTGCGGCCCTCGGCTTCGATAAGGCCGATCACCTCTTTGGCATCCGCTTCTTCATCCGGGAGGTAGGCGATGGCGACATCGGCGCCCTCGCGAGCAAAAGCGATGGCCGCGGCACGCCCGATGCCGGAATCCCCGCCCGTGACGAGGGCCTTGCGGCCCGTGAGCCTTCCCGATCCCCGATAGCTTTGCTCACCGTGATCCGGCACGGGATCCATCTTGCGGGCGAGGCCAGGCGCCTGCTGCGGCTGGACCGAAAAAGGGGGCGCGGGATAGAGATCGCGAGGATCGTTCAAGAAGGTTTTGTCGCTCATGATGACACCCGATGCTTTCGCAAAATTGCGCGATAATGACTGTCTGCGAACGCCCGTTTGCTCCTTTGGTTCCTGCAAGCCCGCCGGTGGAGCAAACTTTTTGAACCTTCGTTCGTCCTTATTATCGCCGAAGGAGGAATGTCATGCGCCGTGCTGACAAGTCCAAGTACACAGACAAGCAGGAACGCGGGCGGACCACATTGCCGAAGTTACGAAGACCGCGGCGTATCCGAGAAGGAGGCCGAGCGCCCAGCCTGGGCGACTGTCAACAAGGATGATGGCGGTGGCAAGGAGGCTGGCGGTTCAGGGCAAGGCAAGCATACCTCCCGCAGGCCACGAAGCCGGCGAGAAAGGCGGCAAAGCTCCAGCGTCGCGACCGGCCGCAGACCGTTCGGCTTCGGCAAAGAAGGCGGCGGCGACGCGGAAGCGGAACGCCGGGCACCGCGTTGATCATTGATGAACCACATGATCATGCACGGGGTCACGAGCGTGGCGATGCCGTCGAACACCATCCGAGGTCCCTCGCAAGAAACAGCTCACATGGCGGCTCAGTCAGGCCCAGGTCATACCAAGGCGCGGACGGGCCTCTCCGACAGGCAACTGCGCCTTCTAGTTGATTTCGTTGAGGCCAACGTCGATCAAACGCTCACGATCGCCAACCCTGGCGCGCGAGGCGGGGGCCAGCACTTCGCATCGTCGCCATGGCTTCAAGCAAGCGATGGGCATCGCCCGCGACGGAGGGAGGACGACGCGAGTGCTAGCGAAGCAGCCCTTTCGGCCGGCTTCTCGCACCAATCCCACATGGCACGATGGATGAGGTGCGAGGTCGGATACCGCTGTCGAGGCGAATTCAGCCCAAGAGGCTTTAGAAGCTCTGAAGATGGCCCCTGCGATCGATCGTTACCAATTACGCGATGCCGGTTATGACCGGCTCACAGCTTGCAGACGAGATCCGGCACGTGGCACCTAGTGCTGGCCACCGGGTATGCCGAACTGCCGGAGGGGGCGACACAACTATGGTCAGGCTCGCCAAGCCCTTTACCCAAGTGCAGCTTGCGGCCCGTTGGCGGGAGCTATGCATCGACGTGGTTGAGCTCGGGAGCATGCAGTCGCTTGAGAAAGGCCCGTTTGGGCTCGTGAGACTCGATCTGACCACCCTTATTGATGCTAGAAGATCCGACCGACCGAATTGTGTGCCAGCACGATGAGGCAAGCGGCGCCTCATCGTCGTGAAGTGGCCTAGCATCGGCTTGTCTGGGACTCGATAGGCTTGTTCAGAGTTCATGAGATTGCCGGCGACCACCCTCGAGGACAAGGCCCCGCGAAACCTGTGCCAACTTGGTCCGTGGGCACCAAGCGGGGTCACGCACGGTCGTAGGTAAATGACGTCAGCAGGGTGGTGACGAAATTGCTCGCCCGTTCCTTGACCAGAACCTCAGTCCATTCATCGGTTCCGCGAAGCCTTAGATCCGTATAGATGCTGTCGACAGCTGCTTCTTCGATCCGCTTAATATGCGTCTTGAACGCGGCTTCCCCGCCGGCATGATACATGTCGCGGATGACCATGCGCAAGATCTCCTGGATCGCGATCTGCCAGGCAGTGTTGATCGCCTGAAGTTCCTTCGTATCGGGTGCCATCGGAGGCTCCTGTGGTGTGAGTGAGAACCTTCAGCGAGCCGCGATGAGACGGCGTCGGCAGCTCGGATCATCGAGCGGAAGGCTAAGCTTGTCTCGCTTTACGGTTGGCATAACGACGGTCGCGTTCAGCCTTTCGCGCCGCCTCATCCCCGATCACCCGCGCTATCCGGGCGTTCTCGGCTGCGACGCGGGCTTCGTTTGCGCCTTGAGCTACCGCGTCCGCGGCGGCTTGTTGCTCGCTGGCTTCCGCATTCCGCCGTTCCTGCTCTGCGAGCTTGAGCCGGTCGCGCTCCTGGCGCCTTTGTTCCCTGGCGGAAGCGGCAGCGAGGCGCTCAGCCTCTCTTGTCGCTCGCAGAGGCTCGGCTGCAGCCCTTGCAGCGCGATAGGCATTGAGAAGAGCTGTCTTGGCATCCGCCGCTGCGGCGCGCCGATCTGATAGCTCTTTGTTTCGTGCGTTTTTCAAATTTTCGTCCTGGATTGTGTTGCTAGGGATCAGCGCGCTCTGTCGCGTTTTGCAAGAAGCGCGGACGTTGCTGACGCTCGGTCCTGAAGTTCTTTCGAAAGGCGCGCCTCGCGAAGCCGCAATGTCTTCGCCTCCCGTGCAAGAACAAAGGCGTCGAGTTCTTCGACTGCTTTATCCTTGGCGAAGAACTGCTTTTGCACGTCGCCAAAGGCAACCTCCGCCCGCTGGCGGGATTTGCTGTATGTCTGTGTCATGGGAGTTCCGATCCGGATGGGCTCGCTGGAAGGCGATAAACAAAAAGCCAGGCAAATTGCCTGGCCCCGTTTCGATAAGTTGCTTCAACCAGTGCCCAGTACATCCGTGGTCAAAGGGAAGCAGTGTTTAATCAAGCCGACTGCAGATTGCAGGCCGACATTTTGCCCGACTTGTTGTCACGCTCAAGATCGAAGCCGATCTTTTGCCCTTCCACGAGTTCGCGCATTCCGGCGCGTTCGACAGCAGAGATATGAACGAACGCATCGGCGCCGCCATTGTCGGGCTGAATGAAGCCGAAGCCCTTGGTGGAATTAAACCATTTAACTGTGCCAGTGGTCATGAGAACCCTTTCATAGCAATAGAGGAACCACAACGCCAAAGCGCTGCGCAAGATAGCGATTTTTGAAAGAGGGGTTCGTTCAAGGCGCGTTGCCAATCGCGCGGTAACCAAAGCTCAGCAAGCAAATATCGATGTCTTGTTCAATAGGCCAAAGGGTCCTCGTCGTCAACAGATTTCGAGCGGAATAGACTTCCGACTTAGTCACTCTGAATCTGCTTCCGGCCAACGTACAGTGACATTGCCCAGACTGCACTCCTTCACCGTGCCCTACCTGCCCTACCCTCAGGGCATAGTCGGCCCTCTAAGAAGCGGACGCGCGGCCGTTGCGAGTGCTGCGGCACACCAGCGCCCTTCGCGACCGCTCCGGGCGATGATTATCCTACGTCATAGGGAGAAGCTTGCCGACGGCGGCAGCGATAGAGTTCAGAATGCTTGCGATTTGTCCGAACTGCCACAGGGCGCTTCACCATGTTAGCTATGGAGCCGAACGAGCCGATCTCGTTTGCGAGCGCAAT
Source organism: Rhizobium sp. 01T444 (assembly GCF_056398305.1). Taxonomy (NCBI): domain Bacteria; kingdom Pseudomonadati; phylum Pseudomonadota; class Alphaproteobacteria; order Hyphomicrobiales; family Rhizobiaceae; genus Rhizobium; species Rhizobium sp. 01T444. Next base: position 189,732 of record NZ_JBFTPD010000006.1, on the reverse strand, counting down.
TCACAGCTCATTCGTGAATAATCGTTGATCGTTTGCTGTGCCGCGCGCCAAACGGTGATATCGAACCCGTCCTGGCAGGCTGCTTGGGTCGTACCTCGCGATATTCTGCGTGCTTCATCGATATCGACGGAAACGCGAAAAATCTGCACGGCATGGGCATTCGCGCAGGTAAGGATCAGTGGCGTCAGCGTTTGCGCAAGAAGCGGCGGCTGCGGCGCTGCCGGAGCATTCTCCGGCAAAGGCGATCACTGAAACCTCGCCAGAACGTGAACTATAAGTAACTTGAAATACCAAAAGCAAAACGCTTTATCGGGGCGATGAATCCGAAGCACTTCATCTCGGCCATAAGCATCGCGGCTTTGGCGGCATGCTCACATATCGAGCCGCTTGAGACGCCCCTCGCCCAGTCAGCAATCCCGCACCAGGCGCTCTTGACCGATCAAGCGGTGATCGCAGATACAGTCGGTCGCAGTGCTGTCGGCGCAACTGCGCTCGCTTGGGCCAACCCATCGACGGGCAGCACGGGCGTTATCGAACAGATCGATCCCAGTAACGATGGACCGGACGGCTGTCGGAGATTTGTAACCAGTCGGCAATCGCTCGACGGTATGACGCGCTTCAACGGCGTAGCTTGCCCGGCTGGGAACAGTTGGAAACTTGGTGGGCAGTAGGGTATCCAACCCCTGCCCCTAGCTCCTTGAATTATGGCACGACGCCCAGTTCGTGCTGCCGAACGACGGCAAGGTCTTCGGTGTCGGACACTCCCCAGAGGAAACTGGTGAAGTACTCAAAGCAGCAGGTGCGCCCACCGATACCGTCACGCTGAGCGTGGACGCGTTGTTGGTGAAAGCGCCAAAGCGCGTGATCCTGATCGATACTGGGGTTGGCGGGGCGCTGCAGCAGTCCCTCGCTCAGGCAGGCACCAAGCCGGAAGAGGTTACCGACATTCTGATAACCCATTCGCATCCCGACCACATGGGCAACCTCGTTCACGACGGGAAGCTGGCCTTCCCCAAGGCAACGATCCGCATGTCCTCGGCGAGAAGAACGCCCAGCTTGCGAACATCGTCAAGGTGATCGACGGAAACGTGAAGACCTTCAAGCCGGGCGGGGTGAAAATTCTGCAGGAACTGGTCGGGCGTTCGGCGATTGATCAATCGAGTTTGAGCCGTTTGCGCAGATCGGCATTTTCGGCGCGCAATTTTTCAGACAGAAGCTTGCGCAATCGTTGATTCTCCTCTTCCAACTGCAAGAGATCTGCCGTCTCATTGACCACCGTCATCGGCGCGGCCGAGGCTGTCTGCACAGCCTTTGCGGCACGGCTCACACGTCCACGTTTGGTACTGGACGCAGCTTCGATCACCTTTGCCTTACGACCTCTCCTTTTCTCGCCACCGGAGCCGGTCGGAGCAGCTGTTGGCTCTGCCGTTGCGTCAGCGGATGCCGTTTCGAGTGCCGCGGCTTTCTTGGCGCGGGGTTTGCGCTGTTTCTTCGGCGCATCGGACGTTTCGACAACGGTCAGTACGTCGGCATTTGTGATCGTATCAATCTCGTCGGCCATGCCCATCTCCTGAGTCACTGATATAGGTGTCGACGTCCCGGAAAGCGGTGTCAACAACGACTCGGCCTGATCTCGCTCCGGTAAAGACACCTCGCGGTCGGATTTGCCACTCTGGGAGATGCCTGAGAGATATGGGATTGCCTCTCTCTCAATATCGCGAGCAACGGATTTTAGATCCATGTTGCCCCAGATCGAGTTTGACCTGGAATCGAGTTTTCGCCTGCCGGTTTTGTACTCGACCGCAAAATTGCGTTGCACTTTTTTCAATATAAAAAGCCTTGAAGAATCCACGGGATGGTTTGGTGATATGCTGGGACATTCGCAATACCGATTACCGGACTACCAGTCCATAGTCACCTCCGATGCTGCCGCACAATTCCGCAGCGGTGTGGCTGACCGAACGCGGTTAAGGTCGTAACGCTTGACGCTACGAGGTGCACGGTCTTGAAGCGATCGGAGCTGGCGACGCCTTACTCAATGAGCTAAGCGCTGATAGGACGACTTCGAGGCACGACGCCCGTTTATGGAACCCACACACTGTCGCGGACTGGCGCTGGCTTCCAGGCCAGCGCCAGTCCGACCAAAAGCTTCCAATTCGTGATCACGGGGAAGACCACAGTGGCGAAGAGTTGGTGGGAATTTTGCGTCGAGGTTCCAAAAGACACTCGAATCTATTCCTTGCTTCAAAGAGCGACGGCGACATCGAAGTGAAAACTCCTGGCAGCCAAACACCTCCAGCGTCACGCTGACGAGGCAGTTTATCATGCGAACACAAAATGTCCGAAACGGCGTGGTCGTCCGTAAACTCGAGCCGATCAAGCTACAGACCAAGCGATACGGCGTTGCCGAAGCAGTGTATCACGCCCTGAAGCGGTCGAAGGCGGTCAGCCCTCGCTTCGTCCTGCAGGGAGTCTAAAGGAACACCGGACTTTGCGGTCGATCGCTTCAACGCCCGAGATTGCGCGTCCTTCTGGTCGTAGGCGGCGACCCTGACATTAAGTTGCCTCGAGAATCATGTTGAGGGGGGTCTGGGCCGCCCGTCGAACGTGGGTGAAACCGCCCGACCGGATCACGTCGGACAAACGTTGCTCTCCTGCCTGCGCACCAAGCGCAAGACCTGTCTCCTGAGCAAGCGAGGTCGGAACGCAGATCATCGTCGAGGCGGAGTAATAGAGCCGTCCCACTGGGTTGATATTCTCCTCCAACGTATCTCCGGCCATGGGCTCCACGACCATCCAAGTGCCGCCGTTCTTCAGTGCACGTCGGATATGAGCCGCCGCGCCGTTCGGATCACCCATGTCGTGCAGGCAGTCGAAGCAGGTGATAAAATCGAAATCGCGACCCTCGAAATCCTGCGCCCGGCCGACTTCGAAATGGACATTCGTCAATCCGTGCGCCTGGACGTGCGCAGTCGCAGCGGCAATCGAGCCCGGATGGAAGTCGTAGCCTGTAAACCGCGACTCTGGGAACGCCTGTGCCATCAAGATCGTCGATAGACCGTGCCCGCATCCGACGTCGGCCACCTTCACCCCCTTCTTCAGTTTGTCGACGACGCCGTCGAGCGCCGGCAGCCAATCCTGCACAAGCGCATTGACGTAACCAGGGCGGAAGAGCCGCGCGACGGCACAGAACATGCAGCCAGCCTGATCGCCCCAGGCCACACCCCTACCGGTCTTGAAGGCGGCCTGTACCTTCGGCTGGTTCTCGACCATCGCAGCGGCGGTATCGAATGCGCCGATCAGATTGACCGGGCTGTCCGGTGCGGCAAACACGAGAGATTGCTCGGGCGTCAGCGAGAAGCGCCCCTGCTCGTAATGCACATAGCCCGAAGCGGCCTGGGCTGCCAGCCACTCGCGCACATAGCGCGGCGCACAGCCCGCAGCCTCGGCGAGTTCGTCGGCCTTCGCGGGGCCGATCTCCCTGAGGGTCGCATATAGCCCGAGCGCATCTCCGATGCGCACCAGCGGCACGCTGACTGCGCCGCCAAGATCGCCGAGGACCCGGCCCACCAGCTCATTGAGAGCTGTTTCGTTGAGTTCCGACATCTCGCATTCCTCCTCATTCTTGGACGGCGTCTTGCCATCCGTGACGCGAGGATGGAACAAGTCGCCTCCAGGAACATGAGGCGATCGTCCCGCAGCGGCGAACAATCCCGCTGATTGGAGGGACATACGTCCCGTCCGCCGCACAGAGAGCAGCTAGCTGTCGGGGACTAATTGGAGAGCGCGATGACGATCGCCTGCGAGCGGCTATGCACGCCGAGTTTGCCGAAGATCACCGATAGCTGATTTCGTACGGTTTTGACGCTCTTGCCGAGCCGTTCTGCGATCGCCCGGTTGTCGAGACCTTCCGCCACGAGGTCGAGAAGGGCCGCCTCGGCGGGTGTGAGATCCGCCTCACTGATGGCGCGCGGTCGTACGGGGCTGTCCTGCCCGAGAAAAGCAGCGAGTTCTGCCTGAAATACGCTCCATGCGGGCTCATCTGGCAAGAGCACGTGGTTCTTGCTTTCTAACGGCACGAAGCTGGCGTCTGGAATTGCAGCGGCAAGCTTGCAGCCCTGGTCGAACGGCACGCGCACGTCGCCACGGCTATGAGCGATCAATGTCGGTACACGAAGCATCGTCGCAAGCTGCAGCACATCGATCCCCTGCATTTGCCAAAGCAATTGCGCTGCAACCTCAGGAGTCGCAGTCAGGCGCTCCAGATCACCCCACCAGCGATGCTGTTCAGGCGTGCCGTCGGGGATGAAAAGGTTGGTGAAAAATTGACAAAAGGCTGGATTGTCTCGTCCCCAGCCGATGCGAACGAAATTGACAATTGTTTCGGCTTCCAGCCGCTCGGCCTCAGTCTGAGCTCTCGTCCTGGCACCCTGGCCATACGCGTTTAGGAGAACCAGATGCGAGACCCGCTCTGGATACCTCAGCGCATACACGATAGCGAGTGCGCCGCCCTGTGAAAGACCGAGGAGAACGAAGCGCGGGTCGTCGATCGAAGCAGCCACGGCATCAAGGTCGGCGTGCCACGCGTCGAGCGAAAGGTCAGATACATGCCGGTCCGACAGGCCGCAGCCGCGCGGGTCGTAGCGTACAAACCGGTTCCGGGCAGACATCGCCCGGAGCCAGGGCCGCCAGACCGGGCTCTCGAGATCATAGTCGACGTGGCTGAGCCAATGCGCCGCCCGCAGGATCACCTGGCCTTGTCCACAAGACGCGACGGCGATGCGGGTGCCGTCTGCGGAGGTACAAAACCGTATGGTCTGGCTGAGTTTCATCCGCCGAGAATATCGTAGGGAGCGGTCGCATAACAGACCTATCCTCTCCCCATCAATTGGTGCACCCCCGACGGTCAAACGCTACGCTTGGAAAGCCGGTAGCGAGTTTCGATCAGGGCATACCCAATCTTGCCCCTCGATCAACCAAACACTCGCCGAGCCTGATCAAGCGCCGGGTGTTCGGCGTGGAGAAGAAGAGCGACCTTTTAAGTTTCGGGGAGCATGTCTGGCTGCTCGACATTGCACCGGCCTCCTACGTCTACCGGATGATCGTTCTCTTCGGGATATCGCTTTTCGTCGCGACCTTTTATCTTGTTTCCGCGACCCTGCTGGCGCTGTGGCGGCTTTTCTCCGGCATCGCGATGCCGGCTGCAAAGACTGTGTCATAGGTGGTTGCAAGTCCTCAGCTGCAACGCCACCGCCTCAAGGGCAGTTGCGATCACTCTCTCGCGCTTGCGGCTGTCGCCGGTCCACTCATGTTCGTTCCCCTTCTCCTCAATACCCTCTCCCAGGGAACGATCTGGCTCCCGGAGGAGGCCTCCGTGCGAGCGGGAGCGGATGGCTTCCTTGAGAAGCTTGCCGCGCCGGCGGGCTCGCATGTCGAAAAGGTGCGCCGCTGTTTCATTCCTTGGACCTGTTCTCACCATGCAGCTATCGCTCCTTGAGGCCCGTGTTCGAAAACTCGGCACACAATTCCGGGCCGAGTGGCTTATCAACCGGCGCAAGCCGAGGTGACATCCAGGGAGCTTGAGGAGGCGAACGCCGGGTTCGAACGTTCAAGAGAGCGAAATCCTCGCGTCTGCCAGCGGCGGTCCGATTGCGACGATCCACGTGATACCGAAGAAACATTGAGAAAGCGCGCCGAAAATAAGTAGGAACTTTTCGGCGGAGACGCGGTTAGATATCCGGATCGTGCGGCGAACCGTCACTGTGATGGATCCCTTCAAAGCCCTGGCGGTCGTTGCGCGGTCCACCTCGGCAAATTTCGTCTTCGGTTTTGGAACTTTATCGTACACCAAGAGCCTGGGCGTCCGGATCACGTGGGGGCTTTAGTCTTTACCGGATTACATGCAGCACATGGTGCGTCGCGCGATCCACCAGCCGGCTTCGCGCGAAGGATCGTCACCCCATGCGCGTCAAATGCCGATATGGGCTTGCCCCCTGCCTGCGGCAGCTTGAAGAGCAGTGATGTAAGGGCTTTTGAAGCTTCACGTTTCAACATCATCCGTCATTTTAAATGACTTTCCATCGAGAACGGCTGCGTTCAATTAGTCATCAACGACTTTTGGAGCGGTGACTCAACATGGAAAAGCCGATCGCACTGGAGAACATCTCCGAAAACACGGTGTTTCGAAAAGGCGATGTCTTCGTTCTCTTCGGCGAATTGTTCGGTCGCGGCTACGCGACCGGCCTTCTCGACCAAGTCCGGAAAGTCGGAATGCGGATCGTCGGAATTACGGTCGGGCGGCGCGACGAAAAGAATGTCCTGCGGCCTCTTACCGACGACGAGCTCAATGAGGCTGAAGCAAGGCTTGGCGGAACGATCATAAACGTCCCGTTGATGGCTGGCTTCGATCTCGACGCGCCGGGGGATGGCCCCACACCCACTGACCTCCTGGCTGGGCTTACTTTGGAAAACTGGGAGCGCAAGAAGCTCGACTGGGAATATATCGATGAATGCCAGGCCGTAGGGGCGGCACGGTTTACGGATTCATTGTCGCAGGCCATGACCATCCTCGACGGCATGATTACCGACGGGAGCAACGTTTTCTTTGCCCATACGATGGCCGGAGGCATTCCCAAGGCAAAAGCCTTCCTGGTCGTCGCCAACAGAATCTACAAGGGAACGGGACCGCGACACATGTCGTCGCAAGCCCTGGTCGAAAGCGATATGGGCAAACTGATCCTTCGCAATTTCGACGAGGTGTCTGCAAACACCTTCCGCCATCTGATCGATTTCAGCGCGGCGATCCGGGAGCGCGTGGAAGCCTCGGGCGGCCAGGTTAGGTACACGGCATATGGCTATCACGGCACGGGCATCCTGATCGACGGAGAATACCGGTGGCAGACATACACGAACTACACTCAGGGCTACGCCAAGATGCGCCTTGAAGGTATTGCCGAGGATGCCTGGGCGATGGGCGTGAAGGCGAGCGTCTACAACTGTCCCGAGATCCGGACCAATTCATCCGACGTATTCACGGGCATTGAACTGCCTCTCATACCCCTTCTACTTGCGCTGAAGAAGGAGAACGGTGGCGAATGGGCGGCCGAACAATGGCGAAAATGCCAAGAGCTTCTGGCGGATGGTTTCACGATAGATGACGTCATCGGCAAGATCAGTGACCTGCAGGCGAGCGAAGTCATGACCCCATTCTATAACTTCTCCGCGTGGCCGATGCCCAACAACCAGGGACAGGCCGACCTGACGATCGGCACGTCGAACCAGATCACCTCGATGCACCGTCACAGAAAAGTCATGATCAGCGATCTCCTGAGCGCTCTGGTCGTGGAGGCGACCGGACAACTTATTTTCGGTGCATCATCTTCACCTTCCGGGCCAGTCCGGTGGCTCAACCACGACATCGTGGCCCGCCGCCTCAATGCTTCCCACGGAGAATACAAGGCTGCATCGCAAGGTAAAACACGCCGATCGTGTGATGACGCCGCATCAAGGCTGGAGATTGCCTGACTGTTAAATGGCCATGGGGGTTAGGTGCTGCCCCGCGACAATCCGTATGCTGATTTAGCAACATCACCTCATTGTTCGGTCTTTGCGAACGCGGATCCGCCCTTTCGGGGAGCCGAACCGCATTCCCGATAATGCGTTCGGCGCTGTTCCTATCTCACTACGGGCGTCAGTCGGTACGGGCCACAATGGAACTGTCATCGTGGCCGTTGTCCTTGAAAGGTGTCTAGGGTCATGGTTGCCCGCGAGGGACTACCCGTCGTCACGAAACAACGAAGCGCATCGGAGCTTTCAGCATCGCGTCCGCACCAAAGGTGCGGGAAAGCGGGAATTCGCGTCACACGAGGGCGCGAGGAAGGGCAGCCGCAAGAGCTTGCGCGTTAGCGCAAGCGGGACCGACTGCCCCACGACCGCGTGTTCCGCTTTCCGCCGGACTAGCGACAGTCCGAACCTTCGCAGTCGACGACCGGCCGCTGCCCCGCTGCAATAATCGTTTTGTCTCTTTCAGGATGCACCACGATCGGCTCGGATAACACAACCTACACGAGCTCAGCAGGGATAGGGCGGGTTCGAGGTTCCGGCGACAACTTTTACTAACTCTCGCGGTCACACGGAAGCGAAGGAGGCACTGCTTTTTGGCGATTGCAGCGCTTTTGCCTAGCGCTCATATGCGGAACTTGACGCATTGGCATATCGTTTTTGAGGATCGGTATGGCTTGAATTGTGAGGATTACTCCTTCAAGTGCCCAAATTGATCGCTCGACGTCTGCTCTCGTCACGTGCATAAAGCAAAGAGTCGCACATTGGTTTGACGTCTAGTGGTCTTCGCAGAAAACGGCGTATTTCGAAGGAACCCGCACGCTGGCCCTACAATTCTAGTGCCTTTTTAATAGCAACGGCCGCATAACGCGACATCGTAGGGCTTTTCCAACCAATTCGCCGGATTTCGACGAGACCCGGCACCCTTTTCTGACCGTCGCTTGCTGAGCGCTCCAGGCACAGAGTTTTTGGACGGTCTGATCTGCTCAGACAAAAATGTACCGCCCACGAGCCGAGCTCAGGAGCGCCCTTGTCATGTCGCCTCCGATATTCATGCACGCCGCGAGGTCTGGGTGCGCTTCCCATGTGTAGTCAAGAAAGAACCTCTCGGTGCGCCGTCCAATGTCGTACGCACCGGTGACGAGTTGGGACACACGGTTAATGGACTGCCCGACTGAGAACGCGATGCGGGTACGCCGCCTTGAACTGCGAGATCATTGCACAGGCCTGCTGCAATACCCGCGCAGTCGTTTCGGGATTGTCGCGCGCGAGTTCATCGGCGTTTATGCGGATCGCTTCCGCCATATTGGCAGACATCAAAGCGAACCGCCCTTCACCATAGACCTGAGCCTCCTGCGAAGCGGTCTCAAGCCATCGGGCGAAATCGACGATGATCTCTTCCCTCTCCGGGATGCTGGCGCTTCTGATGATATTGATCGTCTCTTCCATGTGGTCTCACTCCATACAGACGTGGGAAAGCGACCGGGCTAACCCAGCCCCGATCATCACGTGAACTAGGAAGTGGAAAATCCGGATTCAAGATTCAGTTCAGCTTGAACTCGCCTTCGACACGACGCCATTCGTTCGGCCCGATCAGGCGCTGATGGCTGTAGCGGACGGAATGCAGCGGGCCATCGAGGCTCTGCTGCCAGAAGTCCAGGAACTTGTGCATCTCGGGAAAATCGGGCGCCAGATCGTAGTCCTGCCAGACATAGGTCTGCAACAGGGATTCGAAATCGGGAATGCGGTAAAGGATATGGGCGGTGGTGAGACCATAGCCATTGAGCTGGCGTTCCAGGTCGGATGAAAATTGCATGCTTCATCTCCGTTTCAAGACAGTGCCAAGGTGGGCGCAAAATCGAGTGACCCCCAACATGATTTCTAACGCAGTATCGTAGTTTATTGTTCCCGTTCAATACGTTAGCAGCCGACATAGGCGAGTGCTAATTTTTCGTCGCCACCCTCTTGAAATCGAAAAAAGCCGAGAATAAATTTTTTCGCGCAAAACGCTCATAGAGGTTTTGCAACCCCCGGACTGGTCATCCGGTCCGGCAGGGATTGCGTCATCTTTTTGTCCGATGGAGGAAAACATGTCGTTTAGACCGCTGCATGATCGCATTCTCGTCCGCCGCGTCGAAACTCAGGAGAAGACCCGGGGCGGCATCATCGTTCCCGACACCGCCAAGGAAAAGCCGCAGGAAGGCGAGGTCATCGCCGTCGGTCCCGGCGCGCGCAACGAGGCTGGCCAGGTCCAGGCCCTCGACGTCAAGGCCGGCGATCGCATCCTGTTTGGCAAATGGTCCGGCACCGAGATCAAGATCAACGGCGAGGATCTGCTGATCATGAAGGAAAGCGATGTCATGGGCATCATCGAAGCCCAGAGCGAGCAGAAGAAGGCTGCCTGAGCATCCGGCTATCAACCCATCAGTCAACAATAGCTGCCTATTGAGGAGTTAAAGAAATGGCTGCGAAAGACGTGAAATTCAACATCGATGCCCGTGACCGCATGTTGCGAGGGGTCGATGTTCTGGCCAACGCCGTGAAGGTGACGCTCGGCCCGAAAGGCCGCAACGTCGTGATAGACAAGTCCTTCGGCGCACCGCGCATCACCAAGGACGGTGTTTCGGTCGCCAAGGAAATCGAACTCGAAGACAAGTTCGAGAATATGGGCGCGCAGATGCTGCGCGAAGTTGCTTCGAAGACCAATGACATAGCCGGCGACGGCACGACGACGGCAACAGTTCTTGCCCAGGCAATCGTCAAGGAAGGCGCCAAGGCGGTCGCTTCGGGCATGAACCCGATGGACCTGAAACGCGGTATCGACCTTGCCGTGGACGCGGTCGTCAAGGAATTGAAGACCAACGCTCGCAAGATCTCCAACAATGCGGAGATTGCGCAGGTCGGCACTATCTCGGCCAATGGCGACGAAGAAATCGGCCGCTATCTCGCCGAAGCAATGGAGAAGGTCGGCAATGAAGGCGTCATCACCGTCGAAGAAGCCAAGACCGCTGAAACCGAGCTCGAAGTTGTCGAAGGCATGCAGTTCGACCGTGGTTATCTCTCGCCCTACTTCGTGACCAATACCGAGAAGATGCGCGTCGAGTTCGAGGATCCTTATATCCTGATCCACGAGAAGAAACTCTCCAATCTTCAATCGATGCTACCGGTTCTGGAAGCCGTCGTGCAGTCCGGCAAGCCGCTGCTGATCATTGCTGAAGATGTCGAAGGCGAGGCCCTTGCAACCCTCGTCGTCAACAAGCTGCGTGGCGGCCTGAAGATTGCTGCCGTCAAGGCGCCCGGCTTCGGCGATCGCCGCAAGGCCATGCTGGAAGACATCGCCATTCTGACGGGCGGCACTGTGATTTCCGAAGACCTCGGCATCAAGCTCGAGTCCGTCACCCTCGACATGCTCGGCCGCGCCAAGAAGGTGGCGATCGAGAAGGAGAATACCACCATCATCGATGGCGTCGGTTCCAAGGCCGATATCGACGGTCGCGTTGCACAGATCCGCGCCCAGATCGAGGAAACCACCTCCGACTACGATCGGGAAAAGCTGCAGGAACGTCTTGCCAAGCTCGCTGGCGGCGTTGCCGTCATCCGCGTCGGCGGTTCCACTGAAGTCGAGGTCAAGGAGAAGAAGGACCGCGTCGATGACGCGCTGCATGCCACGCGTGCGGCTGTCGAGGAAGGTATCCTGCCGGGTGGCGGTGTCGCGTTGCTGCGCGCCGTCAAGGCGCTCGACAATCTTAATACGGCCAACCAGGACCAGCGTGTCGGCGTTGAGATCGTGCGGCGCGCGATCGAATCCCCGGTGCGCCAGATCGTCGAGAATGCCGGCGCAGAAGGTTCGATCATCGTCGGCAAGCTGCGCGAAAAGGCCGAGTTCTCCTACGGCTGGAACGCCCAGACCGGCGAATACGGCGATCTCTATGCACAGGGTGTCATCGATCCTGCAAAGGTCGTACGCGCAGCACTCCAGGACGCGGCCTCCGTCGCCGGCCTTCTCGTGACAACCGAGGCCATGATCGCCGAAAAGCCGAAGAAGGACACTGCTCCGGCCATGCCCCCTGGCGCAGGAATGGACTTCTAAGAAGTGATCGGTAAGGCTCGTCCCAGCCGCCGCTGGGCGAGCCACTCGCGGAGAAAACATGAGTTTGCCATCGAAAGAAGATGCGCGCCTCTGCGCCAGCGTCGTGAAAGAGGTTGCCCGCTCCAAAGGAATAACGTGCGAGCCGGCCTCTATCGGTCGGCTCACCGCGACGGTCGCCAGGCTCTTCAGCAGGGGCGTGCGAGACCGGGACAGTCTGCTGTCGGAAGCAATGGCAATCACCGAAATACCGGTGGCGCACGAGGAGCACCGTCCGCTTCTTGCCGAGCTCCGGCACATCACCACAGGTACCATCGATTTATCTATGGAGCCAGAAAATGAGAGAGGACATCAACAACAGTAGAACGAACCATAGTACCGAAGCAGCAATCAGCGCCGCGCAACTGCTTCATCCGTCCAAGCATTTTAATCACCCCCGTGACGTGCTTGTTGCCAGCGATATCGGCGATGACGCAAAACGCGCCATTCTCGCATCATGGGCATCCGACCTCTTTGCCATCGAGTCCATTCCGGCACTTCGTCTTTATCCTGGCACGGATAAAGCCGTCTCTTATGACGAGATCATCGAAGCGTTGAAGACTCTAGACCAGTCTGATTGGCAATCCGAGGAGCAGGGTGCATCCAATTTCCTCGACATGCAAAGAAGCCGTTGCCGTCGCTCGCCGTCGCGCCGGTTTGGTGGCGTTGGTCTGTGCAGCTACCGGAAAGGAGACCACCGCCGACAGCCGTTTGAGATCTAAACACTGCCACCAGCTGCCGTGTGCCTGTTTGAGGACGCGGGCATGATTTTTGCCGACGACTCTTTGCTCAATTGAGGAGGTTTTGCCGATGAAAATCGCTCAGATCGCACCCCTTGCCGAGAGTGTTCCGCCCAAGCTCTATGGCGGCACGGAACGGATCGTTTCTTATCTGACCGAGGAGTTGGTCCGTCAGGGCCAGAAAGGCCCCGCGTGCCGGGCCTTTCTCATTCCGCGATGCGCTATTGTTAGTGGCAGTCTTGCTCGCTATGCGGGCTGAGCTTTGCTGTCCCGTCGTTCTGTGTCGAGGAGGCACCGCTCTTCGGTCTGCAATTATCACCATTGGCGCTGCGATTGCCGAGTGAATTGTTGCCGGCATTGTTGCCGCCATTGACCGAACCGGTGGAATTGCTATCGGTACCGCTGCCATTCTGGCTATTGCTTTGGCTGTTTTGGGAACCGGTATCGCTCTGGGAATTGCTGCCCGAATTGCCGGACATATTGCCGCCGGAACTGCCCCCAGCGCCTGCGTTGCCACCGGCGCCGCCGCTCGATTGCGCGAAGGCAGAAGTCGCCATGCCGAGGCTTAGCAGTGAGACTGCGATAATTTTCATGCGCATGATTTTCTCCTTGAGTTTCATCACCGAGGATCAATCACGGCGCGCCCATAATGTTCCGATCACAAAAAATTCAAAGGCTTCGAGCAGTGTTGCCTCGAGGGCAGAACCCGAGCCCATTGAGAGATGAAAGCGGCCTACGAAGACATATTTTCTCAAGGCAACCGGCAAGACCCGCACGAGCGTCAATCGTTGGCGAACCGCGTGAAACATCGGTCGGTCTGAAAGGAGACAAACTCGACGAGCAGGTTGAAAAGCAGCATCCGACGCACTGACCGGCACGGACGCGGCGGCAATCTGGTAGCAGATTGGGGCACCAGGTCGCCTATTGCGGCGATGACCCAAGCGGCTTCGAGCAGAACCTCGCAACCTTCATGCCGAGGTTGGCCGCCTTTCAGATGCGCCTGATGGGCGAGCACTCTGTCAGCGACGGCACGCTCCCGTAGGCTGGTGACGTCGAGCGCTTGAGGAAAATTCTAGGCCGCCGCTACATTCTTACCGCGACTTCGCGATCGAGACCGCCATACGGAGAAATGTCCACGCTTGGAAACTGCATGTTCCAGAGCTTCAAGTTTCGATCGAAATCAAAGCTGCGGCCGTTCTACACCCTTGTAGCGAGCATCTCGCACCCTCCGCCTCGGCTTGGCTGCGTTCAGCTATGAGCAACGCTGATGCTCGAGATCACCGACCAAGGAGCAAGAGTGCGCGAAGCAGCCGATCCCAACGTAAAAATCTGTTCCACTCCCGGCAGCGGCGCGATCTTGCCTGGCTGATTAGAAAGGTTTGCCTGGAGATGGAGATTCGCACCCTTTGCCAGCATCCATTCCACGGCAATGACGTTTCCTTCACGTCGAAATCTACCGCTTCCGCCAGGGGCGCCCTTAAGAAGCGGCACAATCCGCCGGTGTCGCAAGTTAAGAAGGGTCTTATAGAACACCAGCATATGTGCCGCAGCAGCATTGTGCAGCCCACGCCAGTCTAGCTTCGCTGCTTCGAATGTGGACTGCGCAGTCGGATCCATGAGGTCATCATCATCGAACCCAGGAAGGCGCGACAACTCCTCACGACGCCCGATCCTCACCTTCTCGTTCAGCTCTTCATCAAAGTCGCAAAAATAAGGGAACGGCTCGCGCGCGCCCCACTCCTCGCCCATGAAGAGCATCGGGATTTGCGGCGACAATAGATAGACTGCGGTGACAGCCTTGATGGGCTCGAGCGGCCGGTATGTCGTCATGCGGTCGCCGACCGCCCGATTGCCAATCTGATCATGGTTTTGAATGAAGGAGATGAATGCCGTGGGGGGCAGGTCGACAGAGGACTTGCCGCGACTAGCGCCGCGATAGGGCATGTGTTCGCCTTGAAAGACAAAACCTTCCGCAAGCGCGCGTCCGACTTTGTCACCGTCGTCGGCATAGTCCTTGTAATAACCGAAGATTTCTCCGGTCGCGGCGATGTGCAGCACGTGATGCACGTCGTCATTCCACTGAGCCGTGAATTGACGGATCCGCCCTTGCTCGTCTCGTCTCAAGAGATCGCTGTCATTGTCTTCGTTCTCGACGATCAGGTGAACATGCCGGGCACCGGAAGCTTCGCGAACACGTCGGGCAAGCTCGTGAAGGAGATGTTCTTGGCTATCGTCCTTTATGGCGTGCACTGCATCGAGGCGAAGACCGTCCAGCCTGAACTCCTTGATCCAGTAGAGTGCATTCTGGATGACGAACTCCCGAACCGCCGTCGATGCGTCGCCATCATAGTTAATGCCATTTCCCCACGGTGTCTTATGGTGCTTGGTGAACAGCGGCGCGTAGGCGGGCAAGTAATTTCCATCCGGCCCGAAGTGGTTGTACACGACATCCAGGAAGACACTGATCCCGCGCGCGTGCGCCGCGTCCACCAGGGCCATCAAATCTTCAGGGCGACCATAGGTGCTGTCGGGCGCATAGGGCAGCACGCCATCATACCCCCAGTTGTAGCGACCGGGAAAATCGCTGATGGGCATGACTTGAACAGCGCTCACGCCGAGCTCGGCCAAGTGATCCAGTCTTTCGATCGCAGACCGGAATGTGCCTTCCGCGGTAAACGACCCGATATGCAGTTCGTAGATTACGCATTCTTCCCAGGGGCGCCCAACCCAGGCGCGAGTTTCCCATTGGAAAGCTCTCAGGTCGACGACTTCGCTGGGCCCGTGAACGTCACGCGGTTGAAAGCGGGATGCACAGTCTGGGACTTCGCTGCCGTCGGGAAGCACAAATTTGTAAAGGCTGCCCGGCCCAGCGCCGGCGACATGGCAACGAAACCAGCCGTCCTTTGTTTGCTCCATCGGATGCTGCTCGCCACCCTCGACCTTCAAAGACACAGCTTCAACAAGGGGCGCCCACAGCCGGAACTCCACGCCTGCTTCTGAAACAAGCGGACCAAACGCATAATCCAATACATCACCTCTGTGATTTGTGTATGCTATCCTAGCGGAGAAGCCCCTGACCGCCGTCGACCCACACCGGAGAGCCGGTAATGTGGCGGCACTTGTCGGAAGCCAGGAAGACGATCACATCCGCAACATCTTCACTGCGACCTGGCCGGCCTCCGGTGATCGGTACCTGGCCTTCAGGCCACACGACCGGTATCGCCGTTTCCTCTTCATTGCGCACGCTTGTATTAGCGTCGATGTTTGTTTCGATCTCGCCGGGACAGACTGCGTTGATGCGGATGTGGTGGCGGGCAAGTTCAAGGGCCAACTGCTGCACCATCGCCACCTGCCCGGCCTTGGCGGCCGAATAGGCGGTCGCACCCGGGGTTGTGAACGTTCTCGTTCCGTTAATCGAGGAAACAACGATGATGGAGCCGCCACCCGAGCGTTTCAATTCGGGTACCGTCGCGCGGATCGTCAAGAAGGTGCCGGTTAAGTTCACCGCAATCGTGTCATTCCATTCCGAGAGCTTGAGGTCATCGATTGGCGCCCATACGCCGTTTATGCCGGCGTTGGCGACGACAACATCAAGCCGGGAAAATTGCTCGGTTAGCTGTCTCACGGCTGCTTCCAACTGATGCTCATCTGATATGTCGGCAAGGACGGCCACCGCGTCACCTCCAGCAGCCAAGATCGCATTAACGGTGGATGAGATCTCCTCTTGCGTATGCCCGAGCGCACCGACTTTAAAGCCCTCCTTTGCCAGCGCCAGGGCGGCGGCTTTTCCAATCCCTGACCCGGCTCCCGTAACGAGAGCGACGGCTGTCTTCATTGACGGACCTCCAAGAAAAAGGGTGATAATCCGACCACCGGCTCCACCGCCGGTCGCGTATGTGTTGGCGGACTTGAAACTTTCGGATTTATGAGAAGTTCCGTTGCGACGAACTTGGTACGACGGAAGACGCTGACGCGACCTGCTATCGAACCGGTTCGACCCGTCGTAGTCGAGATCCGAGGACGTGCAATGCGCGGCGCTCCCAGTCCGCCGTCTGCTACCGTCGGGGTACCAAGCGCTTCCGAGCCCGCAATCGGAACGATGGCCGGTTCGACAATTCCCACAACGGTAAAGAACTTACTGGCGTAGGATTTCACGCTCGGGTCCTGCGCCGGCTGAATCCACGGAAGCCGGATCGCTACCGCAACAATGGAGCGCCGACGAACCGTCCACTTCTAAAGAAAGTCCGGCACGCTTCACAAACCGCCGGAAATTCTCGGCCGCAGCCTCCACGGGAAAACGCCCGTGGCGGGCAGTTACACAAGCACGTTGAATGACGTCGTAGGCTATATCTCTTTTTGGTTCAGGCCAGTCGTCGAGAAATCGAAGAGCGCCGTCGAGATCGACGATCTCTTCAACACAGAACGTATTCTGAATAAAGATGGGTCGTTCAAAACGATAACCCGATATCATGACAAACTCCTCCTGCGCTACCCAAGGGTGCCAAATGCGAAAGACGTGGCGACAAAGGCGGCGCGCAGATAGGCCTCGCCCGGGCCACACGCGGCTGCTGTCGTTTCACGTGTCAGTGTTTCAAGTGCGAAGCCAATGTCCCGACCATGGTTAGGAGATTGTTTTGGTTTCTGCGCCGCCTTCACTGCAACAGGGCTTTCGGACAATAACGAGCCGCGCACCACTCCTCGTGCACCTCCGTGATTATTGAAAGGGCTTCCGGACCAATGGCGCACTTGGCGCCATGCAAATCCTGGAACGTCACCATCCTCCCAGTTAGCCAATCGAGGACATTAGAATATTAGGAAGTGCACACATTTAAGGCAACGGGCGACTTGAGGGCGGTCGGGTTTGGTCTGAGAGCGTACAGTCCGAGGCTGAATTGTTTCAGGAATAAGTTAATCGGCAGCCGCTCATGTGGCAGCCATTTCCTCGTGACGGAACTGGATGAATTCAATCTGGCCGCTAGCTCTGTTGAGTGCTCCAAACACGCCGTTGATGCCGTCACCTGGATAGCCGAACATTCGCCGGACGCCCCGCGTAGAGGGCGGGAACGACGAAGTCGCCGACAGTTTGTGTCATGTCGATGCCTCTCAATCGTCTCGCAATGGACATCAGAGGAAACCTTCCCTTCGAGGTATTGGTTCCGGATTTTCTGCGGCTCACTCTACTGGGCGACGGTGGCAAGCAGTCGAAGCGTTGACGAGGCACTTTTGCGATGAGGGAATGCAACAATCGTGCGATTCTCAAGGCGGGCGGCCACATAGCTTCGCGGCAGCCGGAGCACCGAACCCTAGCTTCGCCGACGTAAAAGAGTGGCCGGGCAACGGGGGTCGGCACAGCCCATTTTGGGTCATCCCGAGATTAACGGTCGCGCCGCAATAGGATAATTTGTCTATGGAAAGGAACTTTTGACCGTTACTTCGGTTTGAAGGGCGGGTCGCGCGGCGAACCATCCCTGTTGCGATTCCTCCAATCCCTGGCGTTCGCTGCGCGATCCACAATCAGCTCTCCGGCTGTCTCGGGACAGCGCGACTTCGAAACCCCCTTAGGCATTGGGTGGCGGCTTCAATCTCAAGTTTTTCGTCTTTGATCTTAAGGAGATGAATCGAACCAGGCTTCAATGACTTTGCGGTTAATAGGAATGTGCCCATGCTGATGAGGTACACACAGAGATTCAAATGGTGCGAGACATGGAGCGGTGAGAATCGCCATGACTTTATTGGCCTCGACGACGAAGAAGTGATTGGCCGCATTCAGCTCGACCAAACCACTCCTAACAAAGTTGGACTTTGGCGGTGGAACGTCGCCGCTGCGCCATGGGTGCCGCGGACAGTCACGCCACCGCGGGGGTGGGCCGAAACACGTGGTAAGGCCTTGCGGCTGGTCGAGAAGCACTATGAAAGCCTGAAAAGACGTAGTGTGGACAGATAGGATCTTTCCATCGCACCCGTGGTTCGCGGATTTAATCTCCTGCCCGAGCGAAAGTCAGGTTCACATTTACGATCCAAATCGAGCGCAGTAAATTGTCGACTTGGACGCACAGAAGGAGGAGTTGTATGAGGCGGGAAAATGGCAAATCCTCGACATCTTCTATGTGGCGCAGGCCCGTTTGCGTGAAGACCGGTCATGGAATGGCCGAGCCCATTAGCGGCCCCGAAGAGGCGTTGGACTGTCTATTGAACAGATGGCCTACCGCAAGTGGCCATTATTATGGGCTGGCAAAGCTTACTTGCGTAGGAGCGCTCGAACAATACAACTCATTCGAGAGAGCTCGGGAGTGCTTCACCGCGGCTGCCGTTGAAGTAGACATATTGGCCTAGCGGTGGCATCCAGGAACGGGCCTATGCCAAGCCTCTGCCGGAACCTTTCAACATGAATACGCACGCCGAGAGCTGCGAGACGAATTCTTAAGGTCTTAAGTCAATACCGTATGCCCGTCCCCACTCCACAACGCAAAGCGTATTTTATATGACCACCAAACTCGGAAGTTGCAGTCGACTCCAGTCAACTCTTCTCCGATAGCCAGCGGAAACTATTCAGACGATCGGCACCCAACACCGGTCAGCTTTAGCTTTGACGTTTTCATTGCCTCCCACCTTCAAGATAGCTGTGGTGATGTGATTTGGCTTCACTGCTGTGTCACCCATCCCGGACGGGTCATCATAAACAAACTCGTTACACCACCCACCTTGCAGCATCTGGTCACGCACCAACCATGCGCACGTGCTGTTACGACTGGGCCGGCCTACGTGCCGCCCACAAAATTATTGGGTTAACATCGCGATGACCGGATTGTCTGCACGCGCCCGCGTCCACTGCGATTAGCGTTCAAGCCTCCGTAAGCGCCGTCGATAAACGCCATTTACTCCTACAGAACGCTACTATCGTCGACCGTCAACACCAGTGCGTTGTCGTCGCAGGCAAGTAACGTGGCGTCTGGACGTCGGGCCGACGTCCATGGCCAGCGATAAGATCGGACTTCTGTTGTGCGCAGACGCCGGCTTCCGAATTTATAATAGGCGTTCTGCGGACTCAGTCTCTGTACGTTGGCAGACGCCTCGGTTCGAGGCGATCGATCGGCGGAACCTTGCGCGCGATTCGAGGTTAGCCGGTTGCAACGATGGCCCAACCAAAGGTGATACCCATGATTTTGAAGATCCTCGCGACATCAGCATTTGCGCTCAGCCTTGCAACATCTGTCATGGCCCAGTCCTCGGGAAGTTCTGGAGGTGCCGGAGGCACAAGCGGCGGCACATCGACCGGCGGTTCTTCGTCGACGGGTGACGCGTCGGGCACCAACACGGGCTCGGGCAATAGTGCTGCGGGCGGCACCAACATGAACGGCAACAGCACCGGCGGGAACTCGGCCGGCTCTGGCGCAGACGCCGGCAATCCCTCCGATAACAATACCACTCCAGGCGCCTCCGGCGGCGATCCGAACGATTGCCAGCGAACCACAGGAAGCAGCACCGGAAATCCTGCTCCGGCTAGCTCGGCCCAGTCGAGCGGGGCCAACGGCTGCTGACGGCGGACTACGCGAGCACCAGCCGCAGCGCTACCGACCCCTTCATGTTGGCGCGTCCGAGATAGTAGCCGGCTGGCGCGTCGGCGAGACCATCGCGAATGTGCTTTTGGGTTTGGTCCTGTCGATCCGTCGGCAAAGGCATTGGGCAAATCGGGTTGCCGGCCACGATGGTCGTACCGGCCGAATGTCTACGCGACCTTTCCTTTTGCGGAAAAAGAAATCCGGCGCGCGGCAGCCTCCAGGCTTCCGCGCCTGCGAACAGAAAATAGGACCAGACGGACGCGTGGGCAAACAGGACGCCGAAGGCTGCCAGATCGTCATCCAATCGACTGCATGCATCATCATTTTCCCTCTCATGGGAGCATCAAACAGGAGTGTCGAGACTGGTTCCCGCCATTCACCGCCGGTTCCCTGGCGTACGGCAAGCGAGCAAAGTCGAGAGACAGACAAGCGCTGCCGGCTGCGGCAAGGGCCGTCGCGCGCCGACTGTTCTTCTAATGCGTTTTGATCCCTGTTCAGGTCTGCGCGAGTAAAAAGCCACGGCGAGCAAGATAAAGCCTGGATCAGATGCCGGCCGCATGCCCGAGCTGCTATAAGGCTTTTCTCCTAATAAGGTTGATTACAAGCGCAAACGGTCGCCCTTCGTCGAAAATCGCGATGCGAAAAAGATGCTCCCTGGGCGACTGCTCGACACCAAGTCGCACGATCCAGGGAACAAAAAACGAGCGCGGGCATTTCGCGAGGCATGAGCGAAAAGACGACATGGATCGGCGGGTGCCTGTGCGGGACATGCCGATATGAGTTTCGCGGCGCCCCACCGCACACCGGCTATTGCCATTGCGACATGTGCAAGAAGGCGACCGGGGGGCCGTTCGCCGTCCTTGTTCAGGCAAGTCTCGAGGAGTTCAGATGGACGAAAGGCCGGCCTCGGTCATATCGCTCCTCCCCCGTTGCGACGCGCGGTTTCTGTGACCTATGTGGAACACCTCTTTACCTTCAGTACCACGATGACGAGTTGATACGCGTGACCGTCGGCTCGCTCGATTATCCTGAAAGGGTCCGGCCAACGGGGCACTACGGCGTTGAAAGCAGATTGGACTGGGCCGACTGCGGTCGCGGCTTGCCTGAAGAGAAAACGCAAGAGACGTTCTGAAGCCCCATGTCGTCCACAGGTGAGGCGTTCTGATTTTGGAGATTTCTGCTATCGTTCGCGAGGTACAGGGAGTAGGCGCCATGGTTGCAGCGGGTTTGGTTCCGGACGGATTCTACTGGGCGAAGTCGTCTCATTATTTCGAGGGGCGGACCACCGTCGTCCAGGTTTCGACCGTGTTTGGAAGGGATCCGGATTACTGGACCCTTGCACTGCTCGGGACTGACCAGCACGCGATGCCCTCCGAATTCGAGATCATTGGGCGCGTCGAACCCGCGGGGCAGTCTGCGCTCCGCCATGCCGCAGAATAGCGTTGGCTACCGGCTATGGCACGAACTCCGCGGCTTACGGCCGACATCGATCGCACGCTTAATTCTGACAATGGCTTGAGGCGGCCGCTACTGCGCTAAACCCTTCCGACCCATTTCGCCGTGATGCTCGATTATTCGTGCTTGCCTGGCAGGACTGAACTCAACACCTGCCGCACTGTGCCGCGAATGACGCCTTCCTGATTGGGATCACCCTTCATCAGCGTGGTTGTGAGTTTCGTGACCTGCTCAAGCGTGAGATGCGGCGGCATCGGCGGGACTTCGGGGTCGGTTTTGACCTCAAGGAGAACCGGGCGATCCGAGGTAAGCGCCTCGTCCCAGGCCGGCCCCAAGGCTTCTGGGCGATCGACAAACAGGCCCTTGAGACCGATGAGCTCGGCAAACCGGTGGTAAGGTAGGTTGGGAATGCTTTGCGAGGCCTCGAATTTCGGATCGCCCTCCATCACCCGCTGTTCCCACGTTACCTGGTTGAGGTCTTCATTGTTGAAGACGCAGATGATAAAGCGGTGATCGGCCCAATCACGCCAGTATTTGGAGACGGTGATCAGCTCGGCCATGTTGTTCATCTGCATGGCGCCGTCGCCGACCAGCCCGATGACGGGTCGTTCGGGGTGGGCGTATTTGGCGGCGATGGCGTAGGGAACCGCAGCACCCATTGATGCCAGTCCGCCCGAGAGCGACGCCATCATACCGGTCCGTATCTTGATGTCGCGGGCATACCAGTTCGCGCACGAACCGGAATCGCTGGTCAGAATGACATTGTCCGGCAGCCTTGAGGACAGCTCCCATGCGACGAGCTGCGGATTGACGGGATCGGCTTCGGCATGGGCGCGTTTGTCGAGCAGCGCCCACCACGCAGAAACGTTCTTTTCAACAGTGCGACGCCACTTGCCGTCCTTTGGTTCGATCAGGGGCAGCAGCGCCTTCAGGGTTTCCGCGGCGTCCCCGACGAGATTGACGTCCATGGGATAGCGAAGCGACAGCATGCCAGCCTGAATGTCGATCTGGACTGCCTTCACCTGTCCTTCCGCGGGCAGGAACTCTGAGTAGGGAAACCCGGAACCGATCATCAATAGTGTGTCGCAGTCGCGCATAAGATCCCAGGAAGGTTCGGTTCCGAGCAGGCCGATCGACCCGGTGACCCAGGGCAGCGAGTCTGAAAGGACGGCCTTGCCAAGCAGCGCTTTCGCGGCCCCTGCGCAAAGCCGATCGGCGATGGCGATCACTTCTTCGGTTGCGCCAAGCGCGCCGGCACCCACCAGGATAGCAACTTTCTCACCAGCATTGAGGATATCGGCCGCGGCCTGCAGGTCCTCCTGATATGGCACGATTCTGGGGGCTCGATAGCCAAAGCCGGAATGAACGGTCCCGTGAACGCGCTCCGGCTCCTCGTAGGGCAGTTCCTGCAAATCGTTGGGGAGGATCAGTGCTGTCACTGTGCGGTTCGACAATGCGATGCGAACGGCGCGATCGACAAGATGTCGGACCTGCGCAGGCGTTGAAGCCTGATGGACGAAATCCCCAGCGACATCCTTGAACAGGGCGGCAAGATCGACCTCTTGCTGATAGTGTCCGCCAAGCGCGCCGCGCGCCTGTTGTCCGACGATCGCCAGAAGCGGCTGATGGTCGGCCCGGGCATCGTACATGCCGGTGACGAGATGTGCCGCCCCTGGGCCTGAGGTCGCGATGCAGACGCCGAGTTCGCCGGAAAACTTTGCGTAGGCAGAGGCCATGAAGGCAGCCATTTCCTCGTGACGTGCCTGGATGAATTCGATTTTGTCGCTTGCCCGGTTCAACGCTCCGAAGACGCCGTTTATACCGTCGCCGGGGTACCCGAACATGCGCCTGACGCCCCAAAGGTGAAGGCGAGAAACAATAAAATCACCCACTGTCTGAGCCATGGAAAATGCCTTTCGATGTCATGGTCAGGGTCTGTGTCAACAAACCCTTGCCTGGCCATGTTGGTTCCGCTCGCGAACAGGAGCTGGTCAAAACGCAAGGCGGTGACATCGGCTGCGCCCGCCCTGTGGACCGTCACCGGAACTTTGCCGCTAAACCGCAGTTTTCCTTGCTTCACATCAGCTAAGGAGATGTTCCATGCCCCAAGGTGACAAGTCCGCCTATACCGACAAGCAAAAGCGCAAGGCTGAGCACATCGAGGAAGGCTACGAAGACCATGGCGTTTCCGAGAAGGAAGCCCAGCGCCGAGCTTGGGCCACCGTCAACAAGGAAAGCGGGGGTGGCAAGAAGTCCGGCTCCGGCCGCGGCCATGCCGAGAACCATGCCTCCTCCGAAAAAGGTGGACGCAAGGGCGGCGCTTCGGCTGCATCGCGAACTAAGGAGGAGCGTTCGGCTTCCGCCAAAAAGGCGGCGGCCACCCGAAAGCGAAACGAGCACCACGCTCATCACTAGCCTGACGATGGCGCCATGACCGATGGCGCCTTTCCCCTGAGGAGCCGCCTATGCCGAAAAAAAATCAAAACAGAAATGGTCGCAGGACGTGACCGACAACAGCGATGCGATGGACCTCGAAGGCGGGATCTTTAAGCAGCGCAGCGCCAAGAAGATCGCGGATTCGCTCAAGCATTCAGCGGAGGAGAGCCCGCGGCGAAAAGCCAGCCCTTTCCAGTCTGCGATGTCGATGCTCACCTTTTACATAAATCGCGCCGGCAAGCAGCTGTCGCAATCACGCCTGGCGACGCTCAATCGCGCCAAGGACGAATTGCGCAAGGACTTCGGCAAGCAACCGAAGCGCTGACGCGCCATTTATCGGATGCGGGAGGACATTATTCGTGCCGCTGATAAAACGGCCGAATGACAATCCGCGCGACGACGATCTCAAACGCCAGCAGGCTTTGGAACCGTCCTTTTGTCGATCATTGAGGAAGCCGCTGCCGGCTGGCCCCGTCGTTTGGTGCTTCAATCGCTCGGCGATCTCGCCGATAACCTTTGGACCGATGAAGAGCAGTTCGGACCGCGGGCGGAACTCCCGGGGGTCGGCCGTTTCGATCCATAGGGGTTTCGCCTTGCCCTAATCAGTTAGGGATTCAGATGGTCGCCAATGCGCTTGAGGTCGCCGATAAAGCGCTGCCGCGGCTTTCGTGATCATCGTGATCGCGAATTCGAAGAAGGTAGGAAGCATGGATCGTGACAAGGATTTGGATGATGTTTGCCGCTTGCAGGACATGGCCCCGCTCCTTTTTCAGTCCGACCGATCGACCCATCAAAACGTAAGCGGCTGTCGCGCCGAGCGCCGGATCAGGCCGGAGAAGATCCAGTTCGCCGTCCAGCCACCACATGCAAAGTTGTATCTCGCCGGCGTTCGGCTTCGTGTGAAGACGCTGCTTGCCGCGCTGTTCGAACTTGAAGTGCTTAACCGCATTGGTCACGTAACAAGCGAACGATCGACGCCGGCTTCCGGCAGACATTTGTCGAGCAGCCTTCCGGCGGGGCGGATGAAGGCTTGCCGGCGATGTCCTCATGATCTCCCGGCTGAGCGGAGCCCGCGAGCCTGTTAGGCGACGTCCGCTATTGGGTTGAGCACCAGACATTTCCGCCGGATGAAATTGCGATCAGATTTCATCATCGCCTGGTCGCGATCCACCCGTCTCCAAACGGAAACGGCCGTCACGCTCGTTTGGCGGCCGATCTTCTGATCGGACGCCTTGGCTCCGGCGTTTCAGTTGGGCGCCGTCTGGCCGATGCGGTGAACTGCGCGCTCGCTACGTCGCAGCCCTGCGCGCAGCGTCGCGCCTCTGCTGGAATTTGCCCGCATCTCAGCGGCGCAGCCTCTATGCGCATCGTTCGTCTTGATGGGAGCCGGACCGACGACACGGCATGGCTTCAACACTGGCTTCAGCAAGTTAGAAACGGCTGCAAACGCGCTGAGCTCAATGCCGATAAACTACGGTTGGGAGTTCAGCGCGCTGTTGAGATCATTCAGCCCGACCATCAGCATCATGGGATCAGATGGCGAAGGCAGAAAGCCGACCGCCTCATAAAAGGTTCGCGCATCATCGGAAATCGCATGCACAAGCAGGCCGCGGATGCCGAGGATGTCAGCGGCATTGAGCAAGCGTAGGCCTGCGTCGCGCACCAATGCTCTGCCGATCCCGCGCCTTTGATAGGACTGATCAATGGCGAGACGACCAAGCACGGCAACCGGAATTGGATCGGGCATGTTGCGCCGAAAACGGCCTGGCGCTTCCGGCTGTTTCACTGCCCCGGAAGCGAGTGCGTAATAGGCGATGACGCGATTTTCTTCACACACGACAAAGGTGCGCGATGCGCCGCCTGCCTGATTGGCGCGGGCGCGGCGACGCAGCCAGTCGTCCAATTCGGGGACACGGGAATTGAATTCTGACAGCTCGTGATGATCGGCCAGTGGGATGGGTACACTGAGAGTCACGCCTCATCCCACGGCGCTTTGGTGGACATCGTGCGTTTCAGACGCTCATTGGGCTTTGCGGGTGCGTCCAGTCGGGCAAGGTATTCGGCATAAATTTCGGGGCTAACCGTGAATATGGTACGGTCGAGCAGCACCTCCTCGGCACGGCGCTCTGAAGCCTCCAGCATGAAATCCGTGCGCGTCTTGCCGAGCAATTCGGCCGCGCGGTCGATCAAGTTGCGGGTCGCAGGCTTGATACGCATATTCAACGGCACGCTGGCGTCCTGGCTTTTACTTGTACGCGAGGGGGTGGGCATAGAAATCTCCTGTCTCCACCAATCATATAGCGTAACGACATCATCTTCACAAGCGCCGTAAAGATGATGTCGTTACAAGTTCCGCCTTCGTGTTTCGGGGTCGAGGTCCAGCTCAGGTAAGGTGACGACATCGGTGTGCTGTACATCCCCGCCTGGATCGTTCTCGTCGTGCTCGTCCTCAGCACGGTCGCAGTCGCTGTCTTCCTCGCCATGCTTCCAGGCATGATCGCCACACTCGGAACCATCCATGGGCGCAGGCAGTGACCGTCGGAGGATGGGTCACGCTGTTCCTGGGCTGTGCGCTCTGGCCCCTGGTGCTCATCTGGGCCTATGTCGGATGGCTTGATGGCGATGTCGTGACCGCTCTCCGTAACTTGTCCGGCACATCCTAGCTGGGATCGACGGTATCCCTTTGCCACGGTCCTCGTCATCGAGGGATGTTCACTAAAGGATGGATTACCGCCAGACGGTCCGAGCTCTTGAGGAGAGGTGAACCGACGAGCGGCCAATATTGGCGGTGATCATTTCGTCATAACAAGGGTTTGTGGGGTCGAAGCAGACCGGTAAGACTTTCTTGATGTGAAAGTACCCCAGTCTTCCGCAGTATCAAGGATGCGGTATGCCCACTCCTCGAATTGTCGGTCACGGTTCTCCATCATCAGCGTTGCGGGCTTACCTTGCTTGGCTCACCACTAATGGGATGGTCCGCCTCGCCCCTGCCCTTCATTCCCTGGTCGTTTCAATAGGCCAGAGCTTACTTCAAAATACATTACTTCAACGGGGCAAGGTCATGCGCCAACCGTCACAAAATCGATTGGTCGATACCGCTTTACATATTGTCGATGATCGACGGCACACCTTCGAAGACCTCGGGAGGTCGTGCGGCATTTTGGATGGCCGGTATAATGTCCTCCACCCGATCGACAACGATTGGCTGGATCAGATGGCGGCTATGCAAAAATCCAACTTTTTCCATGTGTTCGATCATGGAGAGCATCGGATTCCAGAAGCCCAATATATTGGCGAAGACCATAGGCTTCCGATGCTGTCCTAGCTGCGCCCAGGTCATGATTTCAACGATCTCTTCGACAGTGCCTATCCCACCCGGCAACGCGACAAAAGCGTCGGAACGTTGGAACATGGCGTGTTTACGCTCATGCATCGTCTCGGTAATGGTCAAATCATCGAAAATCCTGAGCGCATCAGCGGTCGATTCGCGATTTGTCAGAAACTTGGGGATGATAGCGCCGACCTTGCCGCCGTTTTTCAGCGCTGAGAGGCCGACGGCGCCCATCACGCCGTTGGTGCCACCGCCGTAGATCAGTTCCAGCCCCGCCTTGGCGATGGCAGCACCTAATTTTTCACCGGCTTCAACGAACGCAGGATCGTTGCCCGGTGAAGAACCACAATATACGCAAATCGAATGAATGTTTGTCATTGCATCATAAACGGTAAGGCAGAAGCTCTAGTCAAGAGACGGGATGTTCCGCCGCGTTGCGTCCGCCCTCCCCTCGTCACTCGGCGAGCGCTGAGACCCTCGGAACACTAGAGCGAAGGGAGCGACGACGAGACCGTTCTTATGCAGCGTCCCGGGACCGACCGTCACAGCCAAAGCTCGCTATTCGGCCACTTGAGCCCCAACAACGCTGATCTATATGCATCTCACCGCTTATTCATGCTGCATAGGTAGGACATGTCTGAAACATCAGATGAAGTGGAGACGATCGACACGCCGCGCATTTCCACCGGGGTCGCGGGCCTTGATGTGATCCTTGAAGGTGGCTTGGACGAAAACCGGCTTTACCTCTACGAGGGCCGCCCCGGCACAGGCAAAACCACGATAGCCTTGCAATTTCTTCTCGAAGGCGCTCGGCAAGGGGAGCAGGTGCTGTATATAACGCTGTCGGAGACGGAACGCGAACTGCAGCTCGTCGCCAAACGCCACGGCTGGTCGCTCGACGGCGTCAGCCTCTTCGAACTTGTTCCCCCGGAAACGACGCTCGATCCGGATCGCGAGCTGACGGTGTTTCATCCGGCGGAGATGGAACTGAACGAGACGACGAAGCTCATCCTCGACCGGGTGTCCGAGCTCAACCCAAAGCGGGTCGTCATCGACAGCCTGTCCGAGTTGCGTCTGCTGGCCCATAGTCCTCTGCGTTACCGGCGGCAGGTGCTCGCGCTGAAGCACTATTTCACCAGCCGACAGTGTACGGTCATTCTTCTCGACGATTTATCGTCTCAGCAAAACGACCTTCAGCTCCATTCCATTGCGCATGGTGTCGTCTTGCTGGAGCAGACCGCGATCGACTATGGCGCGGAACGTCGCCGCCTTCGCGTCGTAAAGATGCGCGGGATCAAGTTTCGCGGGGGCTACCATGATTTTATCATCGAGAAGGGCGGGCTCCACGTCTTCCCCCGGCTGATCGCAGCAGATCACCATCTTGCGTTTGAGGAGGAGTTTACCTCGAGCGGCATCGCAGAACTCGATCAGATGCTGGGTGGCGGGCTCGAGCGCGGGACGAACGCCTTGTTCCTCGGCGCGGCCGGGGTGGGAAAATCGTCGCTCGCCCTGACCTATGCTCTGGCGGCCGCCGACCGCGGCGAGCATGCCGTCATCTACGCTTTCGACGAAGGGCGGGGAACCCTGCAGGCGCGAGCCAGGACTCTCGGCTTCGATTTGCAGAAACATTTGCAAAGCGGGATGATCCGCTTGCAGCAGATCGATCCGGCGGAAATGTCGCCGGGAGAGTTCACCGCCAACGTCCAGAGAAGCGTCGAGAACGACGGTGCCCGCGTCATCGTCATCGACAGCTTGAACGGCTACATGAATGCAATGCCGGACGAGCGTTTCCTGATCCTGCAGATGCACGAACTCCTGACCTACCTCGGCCAGCGCGGCGTGATAACAATTCTCGTTCTCGCTCAACACGGGCTCGTCGGTCCTCTCGAAGCGCCGCTTGACCTGAGCTACCTCAGCGATGCCGTTGTGATGTTGCGTTATTTCGAGGTGCACGGCACGGTTCGCCGCGCGATCTCGGTCGTCAAAAAGCGAAGCGGCCAGCACGAGCATAGCGTTCGCGAATTCAGCCTGTCGGATAAGGGCATTCGGCTTGGGCCACCGACGGCCGGCTTCATTGGCGTGCTGGCGGGATCGCCCTATTTTACCGCAGCTCCAGCAATAAATTCAGTTGACGGACGTGATGGCGTTAAGTGAATTCGAGCCCGAACCCGTTCTCGTCTTTGCTCCGGTGGGCAGGGATGCGGCCGCGTCGGTCGAGCTGCTCGTGCGCAACGGGATCGCTGCCAAAGCATGCCGTGATCTTTACGCGTTTGTGAGAGAACTTGAAACCGGCGCATCAGCAGCGTTTCTTGCCGAGGAAGCGCTGTTTGGAACAAATGCCAGCTCGTTATACAAATGGGTCGCCGACCAGCCACCGTGGTCGGACCTTCCCTTTATTTTGCTCACCAGCCGCCAGGAGCAGATGGGCATCGAAGGGTGGCGGCAGGACGTGATCGCCAAGCTGCGCAATGTCGCGCTTCTGGAGCGGCCGGTCCAGGCGCTCACGCTCGTCAGCAGCTTGCAATCAGCACTTCGTGCAAGGAAACGGCAGTTGCAGCTGCGCGCGCTGCTTGAGGAACGCGAGCAAGCCGCGCAGGAATTGGAACGTCAGGTGGTTGCTCGCACCAAGGAGCTGGAAGCGTCTAACACGGCTCTGCGGGACCAGATACGCGTCCGGGCGGAGGTCGAGGAGAAACTTCGTCAGGCTCAGAAGATCGAAGCGATCGGTCAGTTGACGGGTGGCGTCGCGCATGACTTCAACAACCTTCTCATGGTCATTTCCGGTGGTCTGGAAATGCTCGATCGGCAGGCGGACCCGGCGAGGCGCAAGCGGCTGATGGACGGCATGCGGCAAGCTGCTGAAAGAGGATCGGGCCTGACACGCCAGCTGCTGGCTTTCTCCCGGCGTCAGGAGCTCAAGCCGCAAACCATCAACCTGGCGCGCCAGATCGGCGGCATGCGCGAGTTGCTGGACCGTAGCTTGAGGGGCGACGTCCACGTCGTCATTGATCTCTCACCAAACTTGTGGCCGGTCGACGTCGATGCCAGCGAACTCGAACTCGTGGTTTTGAACCTCGCGGTCAACGCGCGCGACGCGATGCCGAAGGGGGGCACGATCAAGATTACCGGCGAGAATAAAGCGGCAGGGGCAGAAGCTGACGGTCACGGCGACTTTGTTCGCCTCGTCGTCGCTGACGATGGCTCCGGAATGACACCTGAGGTGCAGGCGAGAGTATTCGAGCCCTTCTTCACGACGAAAGATATCGGCAAGGGATCGGGTCTTGGTCTCGCGCAGGTTCACGGCTTTGCTGAGCAGTCCGGCGGAACGGTCGAGATAGAAAGTCAAGTTGGGAAAGGAACCACGATCTCGCTATTGCTACCGCGCTCCCCGAACCGTCCAGCGTTTGATCAGCACCACCTGGTCGATCTGCATGTCGCAAGGCGGCGAGCGGAAGCTGCCGGTAACGTCCTGCTGGTCGAAGACGACGACGAAGTCGCGGCGCTCGTTGCTGAGATGCTCGACGAGCTCGGATTTGAGGTGGTGCGGGCAGCATCGGCTGCAGCTGCACTTGGCGCCTTGGCCAACGGCCGCAGCGTCGACCTCGTGTTCTCGGACATCATGATGCCAGGCGGGATGAACGGTGTGGAGCTCGCGAAGGAGATCCGGCTCCGCCGGAGCGATTTGCCCGTCCTGCTCACTAGCGGTTATTCCGAGGCGGCAAAACAGGACGCTGAGGCACAGGGGATCAAGATCCTCCGAAAGCCCTATCAACTGGCGGAGCTCGAAGAGGCCCTTCGGCGAACCATGGCCGGGGGAGACGGAAATTGAGGGTGCAACAAACAACAGCAAGAGCGGCTCGACGGGTATCTGCTCATCCAAGAAGGACCGTGTGTCCTTTCGCCAGTCATGTGTGTGGGAGTGCGCAGATGGGGAGCACGCCGATCGCGCGCCGTCTTCCGTCGCTCGCCGATTGCTTAACTTCTGGCCATATCCCTCCAATGCAAATCCATCGCATTGCATCGCGCCGCGCCATTTGCACCTCAACGAGCAGGCCATAGAATGAACACTGCTTCCCATTTCCCCGCCGAACGCATCCAGCAGGTCCTCGACAGCGCAGTCGATACCGGGATCATCATGCTCGACGTCGATGGCATAATCACCGGCTGGAGCAAGGGCGCTGAAGCTCTCCTCGGCTGGTCGCAGGACGAAATGCTGGGCAAAACTCTGGTGGCGATCTTTCCGCCGGAAGGAGGAGCCGCCGCGCTGCTCGAGGCGGAACTGACCGACGCCAGGACCAGGGGAAAGGGAAGCGGCGAAGGATGGCGGCTGCAGAGGGGCGGTGGCCGCATCTGGGCCGTCGGTGAGACAACGCCGATAATGGATGATGAGAGAAAGCTTGTCGGTTTCGTGAAAGTGCTGCGTGATCGCACCGAGCAGCGCGAGACGGAGATCGCGCTGCGAGAGCGTACCCGCGCACTCGAGATCCTCAATCGAGCCGGAGCAGACCTCGCGCGCGAGAATGACCTGGAGAAGGTTGTCCAACTGGTAACGGATGCCGGTGTCGAGCTTAGCGGAGCGCAGTTCGGCGCATTCTTCCACAACGTCATCAATCCATCGGGCGAGAGCTACATGCTCTACACGCTATCCGGTGTACCTCGCGAGGCATTCTCGAAGTTTCCCATGCCACGCAATACGGCTGTCTTTGCACCGACCTTTCTCGGAGAGGGGA
The DNA here is from genome assembly GCF_056398305.1 of Rhizobium sp. 01T444. Classification (NCBI taxonomy): domain Bacteria; kingdom Pseudomonadati; phylum Pseudomonadota; class Alphaproteobacteria; order Hyphomicrobiales; family Rhizobiaceae; genus Rhizobium; species Rhizobium sp. 01T444. The sequence continues at coordinate 157,795 of NZ_JBFTPD010000006.1, read as the reverse complement.
TTGTGCGTTCCGCCGATATCACCCAGGACAGCCGGTACGGCAGGAATGAGCCGCGAAAAGGGATGCCGGAAGGTCATCTTCCCGTACGGAGCTATCTGGCCGTGCCAGTCATCTCGCGAATGGGCGAGGTAATTGGTGGACTGTTCTTCGGGCATGCTGACATCGGCGTGTTCGACGAGGCGTCAGAAAGCGGTCTCGCTGGCCTCGCCGGCGAAGCTGCGGTCGCCATCGACAACGCCCGGCTGTACGATGCCGCACAACGTGAGCTGCAGGAAAGACGCCGCGCTGAAGAAGCACTCAAGGAACTGAACGCCAATCTGGAGCATCTCGTCAAGCAGAAGACGGAGGAGCTGACCCAGAACGCAGAGGCGCTGCGGCAAGCGCAGAAAATGGAGGCGGTCGGGCAGTTGACGGGGGGAGTCGCCCACGATTTCAACAATCTACTGCAGATCATTGTCGGCAATCTCGACACGCTCACGCGGAACCTGCCGCCGGAAGCGGGGCGGTTGCGAAGGGCAGCCTCGCAGGCGATGAACGGCGCGAGGCGGGCAGCGGCCCTGACGCAACGGCTTCTCGCCTTTGCCCGGCGGCAGCCGCTCGACCCCAAGCCGATCGATGCCAACAGCCTGATCCGCGGCATGTCCGAGCTCCTGCACCGGACGCTCGGCGAGATCTACAACATTGAAGTTGTACTCGCCGCCGGCCTCTGGAAGGCGGAAGCCGATCCCAACGAACTGGAAAGCGCGCTTCTTAATCTCGCAATCAATGCGCGCGACGCGATGCCTGAAGGCGGTAAGCTGACCATCGAGACATTCAACGCTCATCTGGACGAAGCCTATGCTTCAGCGCACGCAGAAGTGATCCCCGGACAGTATAGTGCCATCAGTGTCTCCGACACTGGGTCGGGGATGGACGCCGATACGCTGTCGCACGTGTTCGAGCCATTCTTTACGACCAAGGACCAGGGCAAGGGCACCGGGCTTGGCCTCAGCCAGGTTTATGGGTTCGTCAAGCAATCGAAGGGCCATGTGAAGATCTACTCGGAAGTCGGAGAGGGAACGACGGTCAAGATCTACCTGCCGCGGCTCTTGTCGGACGGGGCCGATGAAGATGTGGTAGAGGCACCTGCTATCCCCGACGCTGCGCCCGGCGAGGTCATTCTTGTCGTCGAGGACGATCCGGACGTCCGTGCCTATTCGGTCGAATCGCTGCGCGAACTCGGCTACCATGTACTCGAAGCCAAGGACGGCCCAGCGGCTCTGCAGGCGCTGTCGACCCACGGTAAAGTCGATCTGATCTTTTCGGATGTGGTGTTGCCAGGCGGCATGAGCGGCGCAGACGTGGTAGCTAAAGCGCGTGAGACAGACCCGACGCTGAAGGCGTTGTTCACGACAGGCTATTCCCGCAACGCCATCGTTCATCATGGCCGGCTCGACAAGGGCGTGCATTTGCTGCCCAAGCCATTCTCCTTCGAGGATCTGGCCGTACGCGTCCGGGATGTCCTCGACCGTAACTGATGGCTCGATCTCACGACCGGGCCTTTCGGCCAAGTTTTCCAGTGATTGCCGGAGCTGCTGCCCACCGTGCGATGCGGGCAGCAGTTTACAAGGAACATGGAGCACCGAGCGAGGTGTTTGGCACGGTTGAAACCGACACCTGAACCGGGGCTCGGAGAGAGCGCTGCAGCCGCGCCATCAACCGTGCCCGCTCCGCCGCCGCCAAATTCCTGCAGGGCGCCATGGGCAAGACCACCGCCGGGCAGGACCGCGTCGATTTCCGGCACGCCAGAGGAAAGATAGCCAGCCTTTCGACACGCCCTCCAGCGAGGCGATGCGCTCGCGCAGGTCGGAAATAACCCGTTGCCGCCGTCGTTGCGGCTCGCAATTTAGACCGCAACTCTTGGCTGGAAGAAAGCGTTTGAAAGAGGTTTGACACGGAAGGTGCCGACGGGAAGTGGCCGCAGGATTTCATCTTCGGGTACAAGCCGGTCAAGCCAATCCATCCGTTGATCGCGCGTCAGGACCGCCATCTGCCGGTCATGATAGGGCGCGATGTCGGCATTCGCCTCGATCGTCAGGATGGCATAGGCCTCGGGCCAATCTGAAGAGCCCGGCCGCCAGATCCCTGCGAAATAGAACCAGTCGCCGTTGGCGAGCGAGAAAATGAAATTCTCGCCCCCACTGCGATGACGGAACTCGGATGCCGGCACCAGGCAGCGGTGGGTTGAAAACGTCTTTCCTTCAGAGCGGACGACATTGACCGCGCGCGACCCACCATCAAGCGGACGCAGCCCCCAGGGCAGCTCGACCATCTCCACATCGCCGTCCCGTCGTCTTATGATAACGCGACGCTCGTCGAGCGGGGCGTCGGACTGGAAAACCTTCGCGTTCATCATATGTAGAACATAGCAAGAACTCAGCTTCACAACAAGAACTGCGAGGAACACATGTGCAATGATTATCGGCTGATGGTGGACGTGGCTTCGATCGTCGAGGATTTCGCCCACCTGAAGATCAAGATCCGTTTTGGTGAAGGTGCACCGAACGTTGATGCACGCGAGGACATCAAGATCACCGACATGGCGCCGATCGTCCGCACGATCGAGGGCGAGCGGGGTGAAGGCGATCTAGTGCAGCGGCGCTGGAGCTGGCCGGGGCAGAACAAGCGGCCGGTGTATAACTTTCGATCGGACGGACGCGAGTTCAACTCCAATCGCTGCCTGATCATCGCAGACGGCTTCTACGAGTTCACCGATCCAGGGGAAAAGGGCAAAAAGCGCAAGGACAAGTGGCTGTTCACCAAGAAGGACGAACCGATCTTCTGCGTCGCCGGCATCTGGCGCGACACGGATGACGTCGGGCAAGCCTTCACCATGCTGACGACGGAGCCTGGCCCGGATATCGCACCTTACCATGACCGGCAGATCGCCATCCTTGAGCGGAACGCCTGGGCAGACTGGCTCGATCCATCTGTCTCGGCGAAATCTCTGATTAGGCCGCTTCCCGCCGGCACCCTCAATGTCGAACAGGTCGGCTGACGCGTTTTCTGTTTCCATTACCGCATCTCGACAGGCCGAATTGGAACAAAATGCGGGCTGGAGGCTTCTCAGTTGCGAGGTCGCGTGCCGTGCAAACCGGACGTGACAGGGATGATGAACGCGCTCCTTGCGGCCAACGAAACGGCAGCCGAGCGTCCCACCTGTCCGGCCTGCGCCTCAGCTCCGTCGTCATTCGACGCGGATGGAGGAAGTGTACCGGGGATCGCGATGGCCAGCGACAAGCTCTCAACCTACAAGCAGAAGCGCGACTTTCAGAAAACGCAGGAGCCGAGCGGCCAGGCGAAGTTGAAGGCGTCGAACCGTCGCCGCTTCGTCATCCAGAAACATGACGCGACCCGATTGCATTACGATCTCCGGCTTGAGCTCGATGGTGTGTTCAAGTCCTGGGCGGTGACCAAAGGCCCGTCTCTCGATCCACACGACAAACGTCTTGCCGTCGAGGTCGAGGATCATCCGCTCGACTACGGCGACTTTGAAGGCACGATTCCGAAAGGCCAATATGGCGGCGGCACGGTGATGCTCTGGGATCGCGGCTATTGGGAGCCGGAAGGCAGCAAGAGCCCCGAGCAGGCTCTGGCCAAGGGCGACTTCAAATTCACCCTCGAAGGCGAGCGACTGCATGGCAGCTTCGTCCTCGTGCGGATGCGTAATGACCGTGACGGCGGCAAACGCACCAACTGGCTGCTGATCAAACACCACGATGATTTCTCCGTCGAGGAAAACGGCGCGGCAGTCCTGGAAGAGAACGCAACCTCTGTTGCCTCCGGCCGGACGATGGAAGCGATCGCTGCCGGCAAGGGCAAGAAGCCAAAACCGTTCATGATCGAAAGTGGCGACGTGCAGGCGGATGCCGTGTGGGACAGCAACCACGGCCTTGCAGCGGAAGAACGCAAAGCAGAAACCAAGCCCAAGAAGAAGCCGACGCCGACAAAGCTAACGAAATCCGCGATGGCGGAGTTTATCGCGCCGCAGCTCTGCGAAACGCGCGAACGTCCACCTACGGCGGATGGCTGGATCCACGAGATCAAGTTCGACGGTTACCGGATCCAGATGCGCATCGAGAACGGCGAGGTGACGCTCAAGACCCGCAAGGGCCTCGATTGGACAGGCAAATATTCGGCCATCGCGGCTTCGGCCGCAAACCTGCCCGACGCGATCATCGACGGGGAGATCTGCGCGCTCGATGAAAACGGGGCGCCGGACTTCGCCGCGCTGCAGGCGGCGCTATCGGAAGGCAGGACGGATGCGTTGGTATATTTCGCCTTCGACCTGATGTTTGAAGGCAATGAGGATCTTCGAGAGCTGCCGCTGACGGAGCGCAAGGATCGGCTGCAGACATTGCTGAGCGATGCAGGCGACGATCCACGCCTGCGTTTCGTCGAGCATTTCGAAACCGGCGGCGACGCCGTCTTGAAGTCTGCTTGCAAGCTCTCGCTCGAAGGGATCGTCTCAAAGCAGGCCGACGCTCCCTATCAATCGGGCCGCACCGACACCTGGATCAAATCGAAGTGCCGGGCAGGCCATGAGGTGGTGATCGGCGCATATGCCACGACCAACGGCAAGTTCCGGTCGCTGCTGGTTGGCGTCAACCGCGGCAGCCATTTCGTCTATGTCGGCCGTGTCGGCACGGGCTATGGCGCCGGCAAAGTCGATGTTCTGCTACCCAAGCTGCGCGCGCTGGAAACGGCCAAGTCACCGTTCACCGGTATCGGGTCGCCGAAGAAGGATGCCAACGTCGTGTGGGTGAAGCCGGACCTGGTGGCGGAGATCGAGTTCGCGGGCTGGACCGCCGATGGCCTTGTCCGCCAGGCGGCGTTTAAGGGCCTGCGGGAAGACAAACCAGCAGGGGAAGTCGTCGCCGAGAAGCCTGCCTCACCCGTAGAAGCCGATGTGCCTGATCCTGAGGCAGAGGCCGAAAAGCCAGCGCCGGCGAAATCCTTCCGGAAGGGCGGCAAAGCAAATGTGATGGGCGTGTTGATCTCCAATCCCGAGAAACCGCTGTGGCCCGACGCTGGCGACGACAGGCCGGTCACCAAGGTTGAGCTTGCGAACTACTACGAAGTCGTCGGACCTTGGCTCATCGACCACATCAAAGGCCGGCCGTGCTCGATCATCCGGACGCCCGATGGCATCGGCGGTGAGCAGTTCTTCCAGCGCCATGCCATGCCCGGAACGTCGAACCTCTTGGAACTGGTGACCGTCTTCGGCGATAAGAAGCCCTACCTGCAGATCGACCGCGTCGAGGGCTTGGCGGCCATCGCCCAGATCGGCGGCGTGGAACTGCACCCCTGGAATTGCGAACCGAAACAGCCTGAGGTCCCGGGTCGGCTCGTCTTCGACCTCGATCCCGGTCCGGACGTAGCCTTCTCCACCGTCGTCGAGGCAGCCCGAGAGTTGCGTGACCGGCTGGAGGAACTCGGCCTTGTCAGTTTCTGCAAGACCACGGGCGGCAAGGGGCTGCATGTCGTCACGCCGCTTGCGGTGGCGAAGGACAAGAAACTGGCATGGCCCGAGGCAAAAGGTTTTGCGCACGACGTCTGCCTGCAGATGGCGCGGGAGAACCCAGAACTTTATTTGATCAAGATGGCGAAGAACCAACGCAACGGCCGCATCTTCCTCGACTATCTGCGCAACGATCGTATGGCGACTGCCGTGGCGCCACTGTCGCCGCGCGCCCGGCCCAGCGCTCCGGTGTCGATGCCTCTCGCATGGAGCCAGGTGAAGACGGATCTCGATCCGAAGCGATTTACCATCCGCACGGTGCCGGCACTCCTGGCGAAGACGAGTGCCTGGCAGGACTACTGCGATGGGCAGCGGTCGCTCGAACAGGCGATCAAGCGCCTTGCCAAGTCGATGAAGCACGCCGCCTGAACGCGCGATCGGTCAGATGCCATAGCGCCGGTCGAGTTCTTTAAGGGCAGACTGCACTTCATCGATCGAGATTGGCTCTGGTGTTCCTGGCACCTTGCGGAGGGCTGGCTTTGAATCAACCGCATAAAAATCCGATGCCCAGGCCGCGAGGATTGCTCGCTTGTCATCGACGCAGAGAGACGGCGCTCTCACCACATCGATTGGCCTCCGAAGCTGCGCACCCTGAAGCAGGATCGCTGGCCCCAGGGCCATAGCGTTGCTGGCCGCCTGCTGCAACATATCGTGTATCATCGGACCACCTCACCGCACGTGCGGATCTTTGTCCCGCCGCAGGCGCGACGCGGGGATCACGTTATTTTCCGGTGCCAGCAGATCATGTTTCTCGGCAAAGGCGGCGAAGAGCCCACGCGCGGTCTCCGCTTCGATTTCACCGCGCAGCGCGGCACTGCATGCCCTGAGCGCCACCGAGTGCGCCGCGTCCCGCAGCGAGGCCGGCCATTCGGCGAGATGCCGGTAGGCGTCCATCACGCCACGAACCTCTGCCGGAAAGCCGAGGCCGACAAGAATGAAAACTGGCTGTCTGAACATATCGGGTTTCATCGCTCTCTCCTTCCCAACCCGGAATGTTGATGGATGGACGCCGTCGCGACGGCGCCCTGTCCTGCGGATAACGCAGTTTACGCGGCCTTTTGCGCTTCGATCTGCGCTGGAGCAACAGACGTCAGTGCGGGAGCGCTCTGGATGGAGATCTTGCGCGGCTTCAGTGCCTCGGGGATCTCGCGAACCAGATCGATCGACAAGAGACCATTGCTGAGGTCGGCCCCGTTCACCCTGACATGATCGGCAAGTTCGAACCGATGCTCGAACGGTCGGCCGGCGATGCCGCGATGCAGGTAGCCATCCGCAGTTGTCTCCTGCTTCTTGCCGGTCACGGTCAGAAGGTTTGACTGGAAGGTGATGTCGAGATCGTCCTGGACAAAACCTGCCACGGCGATCGAGATGCGGTAATTGTCGTCACCCGTCTTGACGATGTCATAGGGCGGCCAGTCGCTGATCGAGCGGGCACGCTGGGCGTTTTCAAGAAGATTGAAGACCCGGTCGAAGCCAACGCTCGAGCGGAAGAGCGGTGCATAGTCGTAAGATGTTGCCATAGCCATATCCTCCTTGAAGCAACATGGGTACGGGAGGGCCGAAAGACGACTCCTCCAGCAAAGCCAGCCCTGTCATCAGCGGCTGACGTAATCGATTTGGTTTTTGACATATTTTGATTCAAGAGTGCGGCCAGAAAAAATTCTGGCCTTTTTGCGTGCGCCGGCCCGCCACTCAATCTAGCGCGTAAACCGCCGCATTATCCTGAACTTCCCGAAGTCCCTTGTAGGACGCGTGCCGCAAATTGCCGTCGTCGGTCCAGCCCCGGAACTCGATCTCGGCAATCAGCGTTGGCTGGGCGAAGATATAGTTCTTGCCCTTCAGCGCAACGACAGGCGTCCTGGTCTTCAACATATCGAGCGTCTTCTTCAGGTATGTCGCGTCCTTTTCCTTGAAGCCCGTGCCGACGGCGTCGACGTAGACCCAGTCATGGCCGCGGCGAGCCGCAAGCAAAAGGCTGCCAATCCCGCCTCGCGCGGCGGCTGACTGCTCGTACCCAACGATCATGAAGCTTTCGCTGTGGACGCACTTGATTTTCAGCCAGTCTCCCGTCCGGCCGGAGCGGTACGGGCTGTCTCGGTGTTTGGCGATGATACCTTCCATCCCAAGCAAGCGGGCGTTTTCCAGAAGCTCGGCGCCGTCGCCTTGCAGCTCTTCGGAAAGCTGTATCGCACCAACCGCGCCATCGAGCAGATCTTCCAATAGATGCCGGCGGAGCGACAGCTCAGTCTTCGTCAGATCGTGCCCATCGAAATACAGGAGGTCGAAGGCGAATAGGATGGACTCTGTCGAGGCCCGTTTGCCGCCGCGTCCGCCTAGCGATCGCTGCAGCGCTCCGAAGTCGGAGCGGCCCTCACCGTTGAGGACGACAGCTTCCCCGTCGAGGATCGCTGTCTCGACCCCAAGCTCCTTAGCTGCAGCCGCAATTGTTGGGAACCGGTGTGTCCAGTCGTGACCGCCGCGGGTGATGATCCGAACACCGCCTGGCTCGATGTGAATTGCCAGGCGATAGCCATCCCATTTAATTTCGTAGGCCCAGTTGTTGCCTGCCGGTGGGACGGACTTTAACAGTGCGAGGCATGGCTCGACCCGATCGGGCATTAGATCGAAGGGAAGGTTCGGCTGCGCCGGATCGCGCTTACGGCGCGGCTGGGATTTCGCGGTGAAGCTGTCGTCGTGCAGCAACGGCTTGGCGCGTTTGCTCATTTGCCGTTCCGGGTTTCGGCCGCTACCGACTTTTTCAAGGCATCCATGATATTGATAACGTTACTCGCCGCGGGCGACGAGGCCAGCGTCTTGACCTTGGTCTTCGATGGCTTCTTCAGCGCCTTCTTCTTTTCGGCGATGATATCGAGTAGCCGGTCCTGCACCGGATCGATCACCATCTTCGGATTCCAGTGCTGCGTCTGCTTTTTGATCAATTGCTGCACCAAAGGAATCATGTCGGAATCCGCCGTCTCATCGCCGATGCCTGCAAAATAGGTATCCTCGTCACGGACTTCATCCCCATATCGCAATGTCCAAAGCACAATGCCCCTGCCGCGTGGTTCCAGCATGACGGCGCGTTCGCGGCGGGAGATGACCAGCCGGGAGATGCCGACCATGTCCTGGGCTTCCATCGCGTCACGGATGACCGAAAACGCTTCCTGCCCGACCGGGTCGTTGGGCGACAGATAGTAGGGGGTGTCGAGCCAAATCCATTCGACGCTGTCGCGCGGCGTAAACGTCGAGATGTCGATCGTCTTGGTGCTTTCGAGGGCGACGTTCTCCAACTCCTCGTCTTCCAGAATGACGTATTCGTTCTCACCGCGCTGGTAGCCCTTCACCTCGTCTTCGTCCTTCACCTCTTTACCGGTGACGGAGTCGACGTAATGGCTGACCACGCGGTTCTGGGTCTCGCGGTTCAGGGTATGGAAGCGCACCTTCTCGTTCTCGGAGATCGCCGGCATCATGTGCACGGGACAGGTTACGAGGGAGAGCTTCAGATAGCCTTTCCAGTACGGGCGGACAGCCATTTCCTCCTCCGATCAGCTCGCGCGTCGCGTCGGCGCAGCAGCCGACTTGGATTTCGCAGCCACAATAGGCTTGGTGGCCTTCTGCCGCCCAGCGCCCTTATTGGCATTGGCGGCGGTGCGTTTCGGCTCCGCTTTCTTCGCGCCCAGACCGGCGCTCTCGCGCAAGGCCTGGAGAAGATCGCTCTGCTTCGATATTGCGGGCGCTTTCTTTTTCGGCAGCGAACGACCTTCGATCTTGGCCTTCACCAGCTCGGCAACGGCTGTTTCGTAGCGATCTTCAAATGTACGGGCGTCGAAGCTTCCCTTCTTGGTGCCAATGATGTGCTCGGCAAGCTCCAGCATCTCGCCTTCGATCTTGAGGTCTGGGAGTTCCTGGAAGGCTTCCGCCGATGAGCGGACTTCGTAGTCGAAGTTCAGCGTGGTGGCGATCAGGCCCTTGCCATGCGGCAAGATCAGTACCGTGCGCATACGGCGGAAGAGCACCGTGCGCGCGATCGCCGCGACTTTTGCTTTCTTCATGCCATCGCGCAGCAGCACAAAGGCATCGGTCCCCATCTTGTCGGGTGCAAGGTAATAGGGCTTGTCGAAATAGACGTCGTCGATTTCGTTGCACGGAATGAACGCGTCGATCTTCAGGGTCTTGTCGCTCTCGGGTACGGCGGCGGCGACCTCATCCGGCTCGAGAATAATGTACTGGCCGTTTTCGATCTCGTAGCCTTTGACCTGATCGTCCCGCTCGACCGGATCACCCGTTTCGCTGTCGACGAACTCGCGCCTCACACGATTGCCGGTCTTGCGGTTCAGCGTGTTGAAGGCAATGCGGCCCGACGATGATGCGGCGGTGTAGAGAGCCACGGGACAGGCAACCTCTCCGAACTTGATGAAACCTTTCCAATTCGCTCGCGGGGCACCCATGATGCAGTCTCCTTACACAACCTAGGCGATTCAAGCGAATCGGCATGGAATTGTTCCGAGTCGAAACGAATCATTTTTCAATGACTTAGCGCGATTAGGCCCGCCCGTTTTGCGAGTCCTGCGTAGAGTCCTGATTCGCATGCATCTTTTGGACGCCATGCGCGTTTTAGTGTGCAGCAACCACGAAGGAGTCCTGCCATGAGCAAACGCGAACTGATCGACACCAGTACCGACAAACGCTATGTCCGTCGTGACAAGGAAGGCAAGTTCAAGGAAAGCGTCGACGTCTCGAGGTCACTGTCAGCCGATGCGCGCCACGATGCCAAACACGACGCGAAGCCGGGCCAGGGCGACAAGGGCGATCGCAAGCACTGACGGATGAAGCTCGCCACGTACAACGTCAACGGCATCAACGGACGGCTCGACGTGCTGCTTCGCTGGCTGGACGAGGCGAAGCCCGACGTCGTCTGCCTGCAGGAACTGAACGCGCCGGACGAGAAATTTCCCCGCCGGGAGATCGAGCGTGCCGGGTACGGTGCTATCTGGCACGGCCAGAAATCCTGGAATGGCGTTGCGGTCCAGGCGACCCCTCGGTAGCGACAGCGGTTATCGAAGCGGCGATCGACGAGTGGCCCTGGACTGGTCAGACGCGATGCGATGCGAGGTGAACCGGTGCTGCAATTGACGATCGTCGGCCAGGCGGTCAAGGCTCGCGTGCTTCATTGGCCAATCAGTCCGATCACGGCCTACGAAGGCCCCATTCCTCCTCGAATTCTGCCTCGAAATTTGGACTTGATTTGCCCGCCGCAGGATCCCGCCGAAGCGCTTTTGGCAACCTGCCCTCCACCCTCCCTGAGCTCAAACGGCAGCGAGACTTCTCGGTCGGCACGCTCGGCCTGTGGAGTGCCGATCATTTCGTAATCTACTATCGCAGCGGTCGCTTTCCCTCCCCGGCATCGTCTCCTTGGAGCAGGTCACGGGCGATGTCTCCATCTTCGACCGCCCAGGATCTGTCACCGTAACGCTCGAAGCGACTAACTGAATAAGACAAGCAACCCCGGCAGCTCCCGCTCCTCGCGTTTGTCGTTGAGAACGTGAGCGAGGAGCATTGGCAAAGAAACTGAACACGAAGCCGTATCGCTTCGGCGTTCCTAACGTCCCCAGTAACCCGACCACTTTTGGCGCAATGTGGGGTGGAAGCGGACGGAAGCAGGGAATGCTGAAGTGCCGGCGGGTTTGGCCACATGGCTGGGACGCTTGCGCAGCGCCATGACGAAGCTGATATCCCTAGAGCTTATCGCGGACGGGGCTGGATAAGGATGGGTGGACCGCACATCCGACTTTAGTGGGGTCAAGGCTTCAATCCCCCGGCTGCACGGTCCGCGCATGCAACTCGCGACGAAGAGTTAAGTTCCCCAAATCATCCCGAGCCTGCGCCCTGCGACTGTTGACTCTCGAAACAATGAGAACATAATAAGAACATCTTGCAAGGTAAGTGGGCCGCGCGGTGACCTCCTTGTTTCGATACCAAGCAGCATTGCGCGGCCCTCAACCTTGATCACAACGTCATCCCAAGAAACACATGAAACGTTTTGACGAGATCGGCCTGCCAAACAAGCACCTCGTACGGTGGTGTTTTATCGATCGAGGAAACCACTGGGAGATTGCAAGCCATGGGGTGCCGCGCGATCCACCACCCGGCATCATCACGGCTGTGGGTGTCATGCCGTTGTCACGGGACGTGTTGAGTTATGCACGCCCCGTTTCCCGGAACAATCGAGATATTTTCACGTCTACATAGCGGGATCGCGGAAGGGGTTTAGGCCCTCTTAGACCCGGGCCCCTACGGGCCAGCGCGCGGCCCCACCAGAGATAAAATATAGCTGCTCAGTTAATCTTCAGCTTGGCGACCTCTTTTCGTCCCTTTGATCTCAAGCTGCTCGGGGTTCATGGGGCCATGACCAGGAAAAGCATGCATCCAATCCGAATTCGTTGGCCATTTGGGAAACCCACCCTCATGAACATCCCTATCGAGGGCTACCTGGACATTCATTGGGCCTGCTATGTATCCGCTAATTTGGGGTGGCTGGTGCCTTTGGGATAGCTTCTGATGCTGAACGTTCGGAAGGGTCTGCCGGGCGACCGTAGACGGTATAGATCGCGCCAACGACTAAACCGAGTGCAATGAGTGCGGCCAGATAGATGAGCATCCCTCGTATCGCTGGCTTGGGTGTGTGGGCCATTTACTTCCGCTCGCGTTGTTTGCTACGAAAACGCATATTTGGGCGGCAGCGTTCCTTTGTACCGTAACCGTTTCCTAGAGGCGTGGTTAGACCTGTTGCCAAGGCTGTGCTGTTCTCCTGGCCAACAGGAGGCAGGTCCAAGATATCCCAGTACAGCTCGACAGCACGCATTGGCCTGTCATTTTCATCCACTGGAACGGCATCGTTCCAACTGTGATGGACCGTAACGATTTCATTGATCCTGGATCAGGCCAAGAGCGCGACGCTGTGACCGCCGGCACATGTCACGCGGTATTCACGCGACAGTCTGCATCCTCACGTTTAGCTTTTCGCGCGAAACGGGTTAGCCAGGCGTTTTGTGGAGTTACTGCGTTATGAAAATCGACATGTCGACCGAATTTGATCAAGTCATCCTCATCTTCGAGGATCCAGGCCGCCGGCTGATAGTTCGAACCGCTCTTGAGGCTGCCAACGCTTTGATCACGGAGTGGCCATCAGATGATGGCGAGGAATTTCTAACCGCGGTGAAAGCGTGTCTCGACGTTATGATCGGGAAAGCCAGCAGCGACGAGCTGAGAAGTGCGATCCTTCGAGCAGCTAGTGAAGCCGGTGTCGGCGCGGTCGCAGTCATCCATTGAAATCTGCAACCGCATTGAGGCGCTGGCCGAGCCGGACCCGACTGGCGGGCCCAAGTTGAAAACACCGATCGGCCACTGTCACGAGTTGTCGAATATCGCTGAGCCCGCTCGCCTCTTATGTCTTAGACGTGCTCTCGGACTGCCGCGGAAGGACCCCATGGCAAGAACCGACTACGTGGAAGACTCGGTCTACACCGAAATCCTGGGTGCTCCGCAGACCGCCAATCTGCTGCGCGCCATCTTCAATGTGCCCCTTGGGCCGAAGCCTTTGTCAGACTAGGCATCGTACAGATGACGCGCTCGGCGCTTCCCCGAGTCGATTGCGAGCTGATCTTCATCCGCATGGCCCTCATGCACCGCGCCGGCTATATTCTGCACAACCACCACGATGGCGCAGAAAAATTCGGGCTGACAAGCGAGCAAATGCAGGCATTACAAACCGGGCCATGCCCCCGCACATTTTTCGCCGCGCCAGCTCAGCATTCTGGCCCTCGTCGATGCCGCTGGACTGCCGGCAGTGGCCGATGGTGCGTTGGTGCGGGAGGCGAAATCCCATCTGAGCGACGAGGAAATCATCGAGGTGCCCGGCGTGATCGGCCTTGCCTTCACCGTCTCCTGCATCACCGTTCCGGTGGATATCGCACCAGACGACGAGCCCTTCAATCCTATGGATGCTCTCAAGTCCGCACTCAGTCCGTGAAGCGCGTCTTCGCCGTAGAGGCCATGATCATCCCACGCTGGACTTGTTGGCAATCTATCACGACAAAAGCCCATCAGACGATGATGGTGCGGTGGCGGGATAGCCTCTGGTTGTCATTTCATTGACATCCACCGCTTATATGTCCGGCCTCGCTGATGCTGCACCATCAGCCGGAGAAGGTTCCCTTCGTCCTAACTCAGGGTCCTTCTCCACCCATCTCAATTTTTGATAGGTTGGGCCGACGCTCTGACGCGGGCAGTTAGTTGAGAGCTGCGATGGACTAAGCAAATTTGCCGCCGCGCCCTTGGGGATCAATCGTGCTCAATGGCGCCTTTGCCTGCAATAGCCTGCTCTAACAGCGTGGCAACCTTATCGGCGACAGGCCCATCGCCAGGGACGGGATAGGTAAACCTGAGGTCGCGAAGTTGATCTATCAGTTCCCTGAGATCCACGGTAATGCGCCAACGGTCTTCGCGCTTGTTCCCAATCCGGCAATGATGGATGAACCAGGCGATTGACACAAAAATTAGCTCCATCATCGGAACTTTGCAGGTCGCCCAAAGCTGAGTGCAAGGATCGCGCGGCCAGATCGCCAGTCAACCTGCCCATCAGGCGTCCGATCCCTGTTTACCGCCCCAAAAACTCGGCCGTTTCGGCGGGCTCTTTTTTCGATCGCAGCGACCTCTTTATTTTTTGGGAACTTTTCCTTGAACTTTGCGTTCACGAAGACGTGGGGAGGTACGCATGTCGCGCGCTTTCCCGTTTTTCCAGTCCGCTCTCCAGCCCCGCCCTACGCGGGGCTTTTTTCGCTCGATTGTTTCCCAACAATTAATAGCCTGTCGCCTCTTTGCGAGGCAAATGATGAGAGGGCGGCGTACCTCACGCCTGTTGCTATCAGCGATTTTCTCCGCGTGACGGCAGATACGGTCGCCTGGCAGAATCATCGACGTGCTGTAGTTCGTTTCGCAGTGAAGCTCCACAGCCCCAAGCGTACAAAACGCTTTTGCGGCATTAATGGGATCGCCACGGACCTGGGTCCGATTTGTCGGATCAGCGTTATATTGGACCTCTTACCCGCACCAATATCCGATGGGTTCCTTGTATAAACGATACGTATCGTTTATATAACGCTTGCATGTCAGTCGCCTAGAGGCGCAACGGCTAAGCATGCAGTGATGTTTTTATAGCGGACAATGGGCCGGGGTATGGTGGACAATATGATCGGGTTGCTGAATAGGAACCAAGCAGATGAACGGCCGGAAGAGCGGGCCATGACGACAGCGGCCAACTCGCTAGCGAGCGCACCGCCGTCCGCTGCGCAGCAAAAGGCAAACTTGCGGGCGTTAATTGTCCCTGCAACCGCTATTATCGTCGCGTTCGTTGCGGTCAGTGCTTCGGCGACGAGCTGGGATACATGGGTGGCGACAAGAAGCGTTCAATCCACCGACGACGCTGCGGTCTACGCGGACATCTCCGCCGTCAGCGCTCGTGTCGGTGGCACTGTCGAGACCATCTCGGTCGAAGATTACGCCCAGGTCAAGGCGGGCGATCCGATATTCTCCATCGACCGAAAGCCCTATGAGGTCGCGCTTCGTGGCGCGAAAGCAAGGCTCGCTGCCGCCAACGCTCAACTTGACGATAACGACACCCAGCGCGCGTTTCAGCTGACGCAGATCGACGTGGCCATTGCCCAGCAACAGGCGGCTGCCGCCGATGAGGTCGCGGCGGAGAAGGAGCTCCAGCGACAGACGAGGCTCGGCGTCGATGGGAGGGTAAGTACGGTCCAGAGCTTCGAAAAGGCGACCGCCGCGCACGAGCGGGCGCTTGCAAACCTGGATGTAGCGCGTGCCAACGTCGTCGCTCAGAGGGTCAAGCTCGACATCCTCGCCAGACAGCGCGACATACTGAAAGCAAATCTCGATACCGCAGGATCAGATCTTGCTACCCGCGAACTGGAGCTCGGATACACGAACGTACGGGCGCCAGTCGATGGCATCGTTGCCAGACGAAACGCGCAGGTCGGGAACTACGTTGCTGCGGGCACGCCCCTGATCTCGATCGTCCCGCTTCCGAAGATCTACATTCTTGCGAATTACAAGGAGAACCAGCTGTCCATGGTTCACGAGGGGCAGCCGGTCGGTATCTCTGTCGATTTGTTGCCGGGTGCGGCATTTCATGGGACGGTATCGAAAATATCCCCTGCGACTGGGTCAACCTTTGCTCTGCTGCCCGCTGACAACGCGACCGGCAACTTCACAAAGGTCGCGCAGCGTCTCACCGTTCGGATCGAACTCGACCCGGATCAGCCAAATTTCGATCGGCTGCGGCCCGGTATGTCGGTGACGACGCGCATCGCCACCAAGGACGAAGACCATGTCTGACTTGCATCGACGCGACCTCCCTCGCCAGGGCTACATCGCCGTGGCGATAATCATGGCATCGATATTGACAGCGTTCGACGTCCGGACTGCCGGCATTGGGCTCTCGGATCTGCGTGGCGCCTTCGGGCTTGGCTTCGATGAGGGTGCGTGGCTGAGCACCTTCGCAACGGCGCCACAGATCCTTGTGGCCCCGTCGATCGGGTGGCTGATTGCAGTGTTCGGGGTGAAGCGGGTCATGGTCGGTCCGACCATACTCTATTCGGTCATCTCCGTGGTCATACCGTTCGTCCACGGATTCAATGTCCTGGTCGCGCTGCATGCTTTAAAGGCCGTTTTCCTTGGCATGTTCGTCGGCGCGACGCTGCTGACTGCTTTCCGCAATCTTGACCGCAAGTATTGGATCATCGCTCTTTCCTTCTACGTCTTGCGAATCCCGTTCGCGCAAAATCTCGGCCTCTATACGGCTGGCAGCTATTCCCAGACGATCGGCTGGCAATGGCTGTACTGGCAAGGCGCTATTGTCTCCCCGATGATCGGCATTCTCTTCTGGTATGGGACCAAACCGGCTGCAATCGACCATGTCCTTCTCAGGCGTGCTGATTGGGGCGGTATGGCACTGTTCGGGTCGGCGCTCACGACGCTGTATTTCGTGCTTGATCAAGGCAATCGGCTTGACTGGTTTCAGTCTGGCCTCATCGTATCCTTGCTTGCCGCGGCTGCTTTTCTGATGTGCGCGTTTCTGTGGCACGAGTCTCGGATCGAATACCCCTGGGCCCATGTCTCTGTTCTTCGCACGCGAAACATAGCGCTCGGGTTCGCCGCCATTGCATGTTTCATGACAACAAGCCTCGGCAGTTCGTTGATCGAGCCGAACTTCCTTGCTTCGGTGGCGCGACTGCGGCCTGAGCAGATTGGGGATTTCGAGGCGCCGTATGCGATCCTTCTGCTTGCAGGCGCGACCTTCACTGCGGTGACGCTCGTGAGGAAACTCAAGCAGCGCGCCGCCCTGACGATTGGCTTTACCTGTTTCCTGCTGTCCGCCTGGATTGGAACCCAGCTGACGAGCCAGTGGTCACTGCCCGAGTTTCGGCTGATCATGATCCTCCAGACATTCGGAGAAGAAATCGTCTTCCTTGCAGCCGTCGCAACCCTCTTCAGTAACGTAGACCCCGCCCGAGCCATATCGTTGACGGCCTACGTGCAGGTTATGAGATTGATTTGTTCGGAAACCGTTGCCGCGATCATGGTGACCTGGATCAGACAGCGCGAGCAATTGCATTCCTATCTTATCGGCCTCCACGTCAGCGGGACGACGCCCGGATGGGGAACCACGCTGTCGCAACTTGCGTCCAGCATGGGGATGGAATCGAAAGCAGACGTTGCCAAGCGCGGGATCGGCGTTCTAGCCACGATCGTGCAACGCGAAGCCAATGTCGCAGCCTATATCGACGGGTACTGGATTACGTTCGCGGCCGCGGTCGCCGGGTTGATCGTGGTTGCCCTCATGAAGCCCTCCCCTTCGCATCCGCTGACCGCGTGATGTAAGGTCGCGACAATGTGCCGATCGCGCAGCGCCCCGCTTTCGAACGTGACGCAAAGCCTGTCGCCATCGTGCTACAGTTGGCCAATAGCCAATCGCTGTCCAGTCAAAGGATGTCAACATGCGATTTGATCAGCTCCTGCAGAGCGGCAAATGATCCCAGCCATCTAATTTTGTTCTCAAGTCGAAGGAGTAGGCCGATGGAAGCTCCCTATATGCTGCGCTACAAGACAATCCCCCTTGCCACAGGCGGCAAAGAAATGCCTGCCGTCGGGTTCGGTACCCTCATCCCTGACCCTGTTACGACGGAGCAGGCCGTCGCGAAGGCCCTAGCTGTTGGGTTTCGCCATTTCGACTGCGCGGAACGATATCGCAATGAGGAGGCGGTCGGAAAGGCAATTGCCGAGGCGATCGCGGATGGGACGGTTCAGCGCGAAGATTTGTTCGTCACAACGAAGCTATGGAATACAAATCACCGCCCGGAACGGGTGAAAGCGTCGTTTGAAGCAAGCCTTCGACGCCTTAAGCTCGACTACCTGGACGCCTATCTCGTCCATACGCCTTATGCTTTTCTTCCGGGCGAGGAACTGGATCCACGAGACGAGAACGGTCAGGTCATCTATGATGCCGGGATCAGCTTGATCGAAACCTGGCGCGCGCTCGAAGAGCTTGTGGAAAGCCGTCGTTGTCGGTCGATAGGCTTATCTGACATCACCTTGGACAAGCTGAAGGAGATCGTCGCGAACGCGCGGGTCATGCCCGCCATCGTACAGGTGGAATCCCATCCCTACTTACCCGAATGGGAGCTGCTCGACTATTGCCAGGCCAATGGGATCGTGCTGCTGGCATTTGCGCCACTGGGCCACGCGATGGACCCCAACTTGCTTGCAGACCCTGTCATCACTGGGATCGCCGACCGCGTCAACAAGACGCCGGCGCAGGTGGCCCTTGCCTGGGCCGTCCAGCGCGGTACCGGCTTCCTGACGACGTCGATCAAACCGCTTCGCATCGAGGAAAATTTCGCAATCTCGGCGCTTCCAGATCAGGAAATGGTACGGATCCGTTCCGACATATCGACGAACGTTCGGTTCAACAGCGTCGTCGAGACAGGCGTTCCCGGTTTCATCCCTCAGGTGAAACCAAAGTAGACCGTAAGTTAAGTTCTCCCGGACGGGTAAGGCGACCGTCAATGCTTCTCCGGCGCGCCGCCAGGCTTCGATCGCCCTCGGAGCTCCAATTTCAGTGCGTACGACGGCACTTATAGGAGGCCAAGATGGAGGATCAAACAGGGAGATTAGCGCTCGAGCAGCATTGGGCCGCATCAGACGCCGGCGATTTTGACGTTGAGCATGAAATCTATCAGGACGATGCATTGCTTGAATACCCGCAGTCCGGCGAGCGGATCCATGGTCGCCGCAAGATCCAGGAAAGCCGCTTCGCCCAGCCCAACAAGAAGCGGTTTAGCGTTCGCCGGATTACCGGCAGCGGTAGGCTATGGGTCACAGAATTCGTTCTGACTACGACGGCGAACCCTCTTATGCGGTGAGCATCATGGAATTTCACGACAGGCTCGTCGCTAAAGAGACGCAATACTTCACTGAGCGGTTCGACCCCTCGCCCTCCCGGGCACATTTGGTTGAAAGATAGACCACTCGCCATTGATCGGAAGTGGCGAGTTGGGATAGGTGCTGGCGATGACCACGAAGACAAAGACCTCGACAGCAAAGAAACGAACCTCGATCGGATCGCGCCGCAGCCCCGACGCCGAAGCGGCGGTGCTTGCCGCCGCCCGAGACCTGATTTCGGAGAAGGGTTATGCGGGATTTTCGGTCGATGAGGTCGCACGACGCGCCGGCGCCGGAAAAACCACCATCTATCGCTGGTACCCAACGAAGGCCGACCTCTTCATCGCCATCTATACGACCGAACGGTCGGCTTCCGTGCCTGTTCCCGACACCGGAAACCTCATCGCAGATCTCGTGCAATATACCACAAGCCTCTGGCGTTTCTGGGCGACGCACCCGGCAGGGGCCGCGTTGCGCGGACTGATCGCCGAGGCGCAAGGTACTCCGGGAGCCCTCAGCGCCTTGCGTGACAGGTTCCTTCCCGAACGGACGGCCGACGTCAGACGAATTTTGACCGACGCCGCAAACCGGGGTGAACTGCAGGCGCACGAGGTTGATGACAAGATTTCGTTATGGGTCGGCTTCAGCTGGCTCAAACTGCTGATTGGCGAACTCCATAGGGAGGAGGTTATAAGCCCGATCATGATGCAGATTGCCGGCCTTTCCAGCCGCCCGAAGCAATGATCGGCATTAATCGGCGTAACCAATCGACAGGAGCACGTCACCGTGTCCTCGGATATGGTTCGTCATCAGAATGCGGAGCAGGCAGCAGTCGGGCTGTCTGATGTTCTTGACTTCCGTCTTTCGGTCGTTTTCTGCGGCCTGAACCCCGCCTTGACGGCTGTCCGGGACGGGCGCAACCTCTCGTCTCCAAGCAATCGCTTCTGGAGGGTGTTGCATCTTTCGGGGTTTACGCCGCGGCTCCTACGGGCCGAGGAAGAGCAGGAACTGCTCCAGCACGGATGCGGCATTACCGCCGTTGTCCCCCGCGCGACCAGAAGTGCTATTGAGATAACGACGAGCGACTACAAAGAGGCAGCACCTCTCTTTGAAGCAAAGATGACGAAGTTCGCGCCCGCGAATCTCGCCTTTCTCGGTACGGCTGCCTATTCAGCAATCACATCCAAGCCCGACTGCGACTGGGGCAAGCAACGCGACTTTTTTGCCGGAGCACAAACCTGGGTACTGCCTAACCCCAGCGGGCTCAACAGAGCTTTCAGCCTGGACCGCCTGAAAGCGCGGTACCTTTAGCTCAGAGCGGACATTGGGCCCACCGACCGGCATGGAGATCTGTGAGCTGGAAAACGATGTGACTTGTAGTGGCAGCTGATAGGAATGACCTAGAAACCGCACCAGTCTTTTCGATCCTCGAAGAATTGGGCGGGTCTGCTCAAGGCTTTGCCAGAAGTTACCAGAGACTTCGGGAGTTTGAGGCGGCGGCGCTAGGGGTCAAGGAGGTAGCGAAACGTATTCATTTCGCCCCTGCCCCTCACAGGGAACAGCAACGGTCGGGGCCATCGATGCGCCTGACTTGCGTGGTTTCGGGGACTCGTTCACGCCGTCTTACAGCACCGCCTATTCAATGGAGGAGATCGTCAATGATCTGTCGGAACTTCACGACCGTCTTGGTGGCGAGCCAGCGATTTGGGTTGGCCACGACTGGGGAAGCAACGCGGTTGGAGCGTTGCCCGCCCATGAGGCGCAACGATGCCTGGCCGCCGCCTTGGTGTCGTGGGCATATTTTCCGACCTCCAACGATCTCGAGACACTTGTCTCTCTGGTAGACCGAGGCATCTACCCCCAAGATGCTTTTCCGGACGGTCAGTGGGACCACTACCGTTATTACACGACACATTTTGAAGCCGCCGTAGGCGATCTTGACGCCGACATCGCGGCTTCTCTTGCTTCGATTTCCAGCCTGGCGACCAAGCCATCACTCTTTCAGAACCTTATCCCTCAGCGCTCGGCTTCAGGAAAGTCCGCGCTCAGCGTTGCCTCACGCCACTGGTCAAAGTTGTTCTTGAGGAACTCCAGGCGGTTGAGGGCGAGACCCAAAGCAGGCTCTCCCAAAAGCAAACGCAGGGGCGGCTCGTCAGCTTCGACAGCGTTGAGGATAGCGAGCGCGGCCCTTGCCGGATCGCCCGGCTGCTTGCCTGAACCTGCTTTTGTGCTCTCCCGGCGCTTGCCGGCAGTTTCGGCATAATCGGCAATAACGACGGGCGACTCCTCCATAGAGCTCCCGGCCCAGTTTGTGCGAAATGCTCCCGGTTCGACGATGATCACTTTGATACCAAGCGGCGCTACTTCTTGCGCGAGAGACTCAGAGATCGCCTCTACCGCGAATTTAGTCGCGTGGTAGTATCCGGTCGCCGCGAATGCCACCAGGCCACCAAGCGAAGATATATTGACGATCGTACCGTTTTTCCGCGCCCGCATTCCGGGCAAAACTTCCTTCGTCACATCGATGAGGCCGAAAAGGTTCGTGTCGAACTGCTTGCGGATGCCGTCCTCCTCTCCTTCCTCAATCGCCGCAAGGTAGCCGTATCCGGCGTTGTTAACGAGGACGTCGATCCCGCCAAAGCTTTGCAGAGCCTTCGTGACCGCTGATCTGATCGTCGGCTTCGAGGTGACGTCGAGCTCTAGCGCAATCGCGCGGCCGGGATGTTGTTCAACGATATCGGCAAGCCGCGACGGATCTCTGGCGGTGAGGACTGCGCGATATCCTCGCTCCAAGACAAGCTTAGCGATCTGCAGGCCGAAACCGGCGGATGCGCCCGTAACGAACCACACGGGTGTGATAGACATTCCAAAACTCCTTGTTATGTGAAGGCTTGTGCCGCGGCCATTATCGCGGCCGGTCGTCACTGAGATGGAAAGCGCGGGCGCAAGACGATAGAGCCAAGCTACCTATGTTTCCTACGATCCTACCAAAGTCGGCATCCGGATCTAAATTTTGGCATCGTCCATAGGGAGATCGTCAATGACGGCACGACAGGAAGTGATTTCGATCATCGGTCGGCATGCCAGGTCACCCCGACAATCGACATCGATTGACGGCTTGTCGATCTTCAACGTCATGGAGCCGACCTTGCCCGTTGAGAGCGTCTATACGCCGCGGATCTGTATGGTCCTTCAAGGCCAAAAGAGGATTTCATCCGGAGACAGAACTTTCGACGTCCGTGCAGGCCACTACTTGATTGCCACGGTCGACCTGCCAGTCTCGGCCAGCATTACCGCTGCGTCCGAAGCGAATCCGCACTTGGCCTGGTCCCTTGAACTCAGTCGAGAAGATGTCGTGGAAGTGCTGCAAAGGTTCAGCCCCGCCAAGCGGCCTTCTGAGGGTTTCGGACTGACTGTGGGCGATCAATCAACCGATATGGTGGAAGCGTCGCTCCGGCTTTTGAGCCTTCTCGACAGGCCAGACGACCAGGTCGTGCTTCTTCACGCGGTGAGGTTTGAACTGTACTACCGTTTGCTTCAGAGCGAGCACGGAGCATTGCTGCGGGATTTCGCGACCAACGGCGCGATGCTTGCAAAGATCGGCAAGGTCACATCCTGGATCAAAGACAACTTCGCTGAAACGATGAGCATATCGGATCTCGCTGATCGAGCCGGAATGAGCTGTACCTCGCTACATCGTCATTTCAAAGTGTTGACGACGATGTCGCCGTTTGAATACAGGACGGCTATCCGGCTTCAGGAGGCACGCAGGCGGCTTCTGATTGGCGGGGCGAATGCTCGTCGGGTCGGCTTTGATGTCGGTTACGACAGCCAGACACAGTTCACCCGGGAGTACAAACGCCTCTTTGGACGTCCGCCTGCAGCAGATACTGCTCATCTGAGAGGTGTGAAGTCGCGCTCCGCACCGGACTTATAGGAGTATCGGCGCACTCGACATGCCCGCCTATCACGCGAGACCGTCCGCTCCCACCAACCTCACCCTGCACGAAGCGATCGACATCAACGTGCCCATCGCGTGCCGCGACGTCGCCGTGTTCCCGGGAGACCCGCCCGCCGCATAGAAACCGCGGCGGAAGTAAACCGCCGTCACATTGTCCGTGCCGATCAAGGCATCGGAGATCGGCTGCATCGGGATCGCCTCGGCCGGCTGTATCGTGGTCGCGAGCGTCAGAAGACCCGCTCCGATCATCGTTGAAATTTTCATCATGGTCTTGATCCTGTCCCAATACGAAACGCGCGTGTCACCGGCGCAGCGACCGCAATTCCCTGAGCGACAGTGCCTGGTCGCCATCAATATCCGCCTTGACCAGCCGGTCGGGAATGAAGTTGGCGAACTCCTCGCGCGAGATCTTGCCATCGCCATTCCTGTCCATCATGGCCCTGCGCTGCTGCAGGTCGGCGATCTGCGCACCGGCATCGCCGCCCCTTGCGGATTTTGCACGGTCGACCGCCGCCTTGATCTCCTGCGGATCGAGAACGCCGTTACGATTGGCATCCAACCGATTGAACAGTTTCGCTCTGCCCGCTTCGATCTCGCTGAATGCGAGCTTCCTGTCGCCATTCGTGTCCAACTCGCGAAACATGTCCCCCGCGCGCTCCCGCTCGGAGGCCATAGCGCTGCAGCTCCCAAGCAGCACTGATCCGAGGATTGCGATCGTTCTTTTCATTCTCGTCTCCATTCCAAAGACAGATGGCCCACCGCGGGCCGTCCTTCTGCAGGCCTCTACGCACCGACGGCCCGGCTCCTACGCGGGATGTCAAACTTTGACCGGCACCGAAGCCGTCCGCGCCGAACGACCTACGAATTTCTTTTCGTCGACGGCGTAGGAGGACGGACGGGATGACGTATCGGCAGATAAGGTCGCCAACAGTGCGGCCGAACCGATACGAAAGGATCGTTATCATGAAGACTTCGACCATCGTTGCGGCGCTGCTCATGGCGCTTGCCTCGCTCTCCGTTGCCCATGCGCAGGACGCGACCGGCGACGGCGTCTTCCGCAAGGCCGACACAAACGGCGACGGCGTGATCTCAACGGACGAGACCCTTGCTGCCCGTCAACGCCTGTTTTCCGAGCTCGACCGCAATGGCGACGGCGCAATCGACAGGGACGAAAGCGAGGGCGCGCGCGATGCCATCATGGCGCGGGCGGAGACAGCCGAAGCACGACTCGGCAATAGGGATGCGGCGTCTGGACACCAATGGGGACGGCAAGGTCTCGGCTGACGAGTTCAGAGCAGACACGTCCCGCTTCGATCTCACCGACCGCAACGGCGACGGCATGTTCCTGGCACTGGCTGCTGGCGGCTATCAGCTGGCAGCCTCTGAGGGCAATGCCCTCGACGCGAAGCTACTGGCGCTGGCCACGGGTTCACCGGCAGACACCGGGCTTCTTGATCTTTCCCCCGATGACGGCACGGAGAATGCGCTATGACGCGGCGATCGATCTGGACAGTAGTTCTCATCCTGCTTGGCCTTTCGGTCGCGCTCAACGTTTTCCTGATCGGCTATGCCGCTCACGGCTTGCGCGAGGGAGCGTCAGCCCGCAGCCTCGTCGAGAACGTCGCCAGCATTTACCCGCCCGACGTCAGGCAGGAATTTCGCAGCGTCATGCGCGAGAACCGGCCGCGTACCTTCGCGGCGTTGCGCGATCTTCGTCGTGCCCGCACCAGTCTGACCGCAAGGATCGCCGCTTCGCCCTTCGACGAGGTTGCCGTCCAGGCCGCGATGAAGGACGTTCGTGAGGCGACCGACAATCTGCAGGCCGTCATCCAGGATTATCTTCTGACAGCGGTCAAACGCAGCAAGAGCAAATCCGCGTCCTGAAGCCCGCCCAGCCATGACACGAACACAATCCGCCGCTGAATTCCGGTGCGGCAGGGCACGGCGAGCCGGCCAGGCAGGGAGGATGATCAATGAAGCACGACAGGCTCGTCCTGAGCTTGCTGCAGCAGGAAGTGCTGGGCTCGCTCCGGTCGCTGCGCCGCGGCGATCTCGCGTGGATTGTCCTGGGCGGTGGCGCGGTTATGGCCTATGCCGCAGCCGATGCCGTTGTGGCCCTGCATAAAGCAGCCCCGTTGCTGCGGAATTCGCCATGGCTTTGGTTCGCTGGCCTTCCGGCTGGAGCATTGCTGCTAGGGTTTTTCGCCGGTCTCGGGGCCATCCATCTCGCTTTGTCGCGCGCCTATGCGCCGTTCATGGCGGCTCTTCCCGTCTCCAACAGGGAGCGGCGGCGCATGGCGATTTTGGCGGCCGCCTGCATCGGAACCGGTTTGGCAGTGCTTGTCGTCGGCTTTACCGCGTTGGCCTGCGTCTTGATCGCCAAGTCGGATTCGCTCATGTGGGCTGTTGTCGCCGCGCCTCCTTTTGCCGCCGGTTTTGCGGCAGCAGTTGCTGCGCAGCTTCGCGTCCGCTCTTTTCTGCCAGCGCGCAATGGCGATCATGAAACCGGCGGGGGCAGACCGCTAGTGACGCTCAACCGCTTAGACCGCGCCCGGCCGAGCTGGGCCGCCGCCTGGGCCTGGAACCTGCGCGCCGGCACTGTGATGCTGTCATGGCGCATTTTCGGAGCCGGCTCAGTGATGGGCCTTGCTGTTCTGATCTCGGCCGTCGGCGGGCTCGTCTATCATCGGGCCGCCCCAGGCGCGATCACCGGTCTGGTAGGTGGGCTCACCGTCTTCATGCTCGCAATGCGCTATCACCCGCTTGGCTCACCTGTGCTGCGCACCGCGCCGATTGGCTTCGGGCGGGCATGGCTGCGGTTCTTGTGGCTTCCGCTGCAGTTCTCGGTCGCCTTCTTCCTGCTACCAGCGGGCGCCGCGCTCGCGGCCGAACCTTCTTCCTGGTCGGTACTCGCGGCAAGCGCCGTATGGCTGTTGATGCTGAACTGCGCCTATGCGGTTTTCGCCGCCTATTTCATGGCGAAACCTCTGATCGCCGCGTTCAGCTTCCTGGCGGCGATCGCCTATGCCACCTACGAATTCTCCGAGTACGGCCGTACGGTCGTTCTCGGGTTTCTCGCCCTTGTCATATGGCTGTTCTACCGGACGCGTCGGAGGTTCTATTATGGATGACAGCGCCCATGGATTCACGCACATGAAGGAGCTTCTGCGCCTATCCAATCTGAGCGTGGGTTACGGCGGCCGCGCAGTCATCGCCGGCGTTGATCTGACGATGCGGATCGGCGATATCCTCGGACTTCTCGGCGCCAACGGGTCGGGCAAATCGACGCTGATCAAGTCCATCACCGGGCAGCTCCGTCCGCGGACCGGGGCCATCGCCATCGACGGCATCGATCTCGCCCGGACGCCGGAGCGGGCCAAGGCGCGGTTCGGGCTGGCCATCGACGTCACAGACTTGCCGGCATCGCTTTCGGGACGGCAATATCTCGACCTCGTCGCCTCGCTTCGTTCATGCGCCCCCACCAACTGGCGAGACCGTGACTTGCCGGCACGACTGGGTATAACGGCCTGGCTTGATCGGCCAATCGCTGAATATTCAATTGGCACACGCGCAAAGATCGCAATCACAGCAGCCCTGATCGGCTCGCCACCGCTGCTGATCTTCGACGAGTCCCTGAATGGCCTCGATCCGCTCGCCGCTTGGGAGATGAAGTCGCTGTTGATCGAGCTCGCCGCCAGCGGAAGACATGCCGTCCTCATCTCCACGCACGTCGTGGAAACCATACCCCGCCTTTGCAATCGAGCCGTGTTCCTTGCCAAGGGCAAAGTCTCGCAATCATGGGAAAGTGATGATCTTGCCAAAATGCGGGCAACACCTGGCGCTTTCGAAGAATGCCTTATCCGCACGCTCAGGGCTCAACTGCAGGTCCCGCGCCCTGGGGAGCCCGGAGACGGCCTAACTCGCAAATCCGTTTCAATTGAAGGACGAACCACAGATCCATCATGAGCGGCTGCGCTTCCGATCAGAAGGAGAAGACCAAGCAGGAAAGCTAGTGCAGCGTTCCACTGATGACCATCTTGGAGACGAACGCTGACAGGAGCTTCTGGTCGAAATGTCCGGGAGAGTTCATCATCATGTTGATTGCCTCAGCCTGTGAGAAAGCCGGCTTGTACGGGCGGATGGTTGTCAGCGCCTCGTATACGTCGCAAATGGCAGCAACGCGAGCAACATAAGGGATCTTCTTGCCCGACAGGCGATCGGGATAACCGCCGCCATCATACCGCTCATGATGGAAACGGCAGATATCGAGCACTTCATGCGGCGACGAGCCCGCTTTTGCCACCATCTCGTAACCCTTTTGCGGATGAGCGCGGATAAGATCCATTTCCTCGGCGGTTAGTTTCCCTGGTTTGTTCAGGATCTCATCGGGAATTATCATCTTTCCGAGATCGTGTATGAGACCGCCTAGGCCAAGAACACGCACTTCTTCTTGCCCATGACCGAGAACGCGCCCGAACGCGATCATCAAGGCGCTGACCGCGAGCGAATGAAGAAACGTGGTTTCATCCTTCTCCTTCAGCTTGGCAACAGCAATCAGCGCGCCGGTGTTGTCCAGGGTTTCCAACATGATGCGCTCAACTGCACTGCTTGCTGCCTCGTCTGCAAAACAACCGTTCGCGCGAGCATCCTCCAGCACATGACGAAGATGCGGTCCGACCTCCTGAATGGATTGTCTCGCGCGGCTGATCTCAGCCTTTGAAAAGATGGTCAGCAATTGCGCCTCAAAGCTTGCCATAGCATTGAATTGGGGCGTTCCTTCGACATCTACGCCTTTCGTGATGTCAATGACCACGCTTCTTACATGTCCGTTGGCAAGCCTTCTGACATCATCGCTTTTGGAGAGCAGAAAAGGCTTGAACCGGGCGTCATCCAATTGGGTTGTAAATTCCATATCGTTGATGAACATGCCGACCCGAAGCTGGTTCAATGGGATGCGTTTGAGCATTTATGATCTTCCCGAAAGTCTTGCATTATCGATTGATGAAACGAGGCCGGAGAAACAGAAGAAGGATTTATCTCAGTTGGAGTACCTGAGTGGCTCCGAGAAGGAGCCGCTGCGCACGAGCCGCTGGCCGTGCGCGCTTAGGAACTGTCCCGCCTTCACGCCGTTCAACGCTCTGGCGAAGAGATAGCCCTGACCGAGCCTGCAACCGAATGCCTCGAGACGGCGGGCCTGTTCTTCGTCCTCGATGCCTTCCGCCACCACGCGGATGCCAAGCTTATCTGCGATCGAAAGCACGCCTTCGACGATGACCATCCCGGCGTCACCAACCCTCGTTCGGTCAATGAAGGATTTGTCGATTTTGATGATGTCGACGGGCACCGTCAGAAGATGAGTCAAGGAGGCATAGCCGGTCCCGAAGTCGTCGAGAGCTACTTTCAGGCCCCCTAAGCGCAAGGCTTTGATCTCATCCGCCACTACGTGGTCTCGCTGTCCGAGGTAAACAGATTCCGTCACCTCGAGGATCAGGTGATCAAGGGGGACATCCGCATCTTCGAAGGCTCGGCAAATTTTGTCACGCAGTCCTCCCTTGCGAAAGTCGGCAGCTGACAGGTTGACGCCAACGTGCTGTAGAGGAAGCCCGTCGTCGAGCCATGTCCGCATGTCCTTCGCAACTTTGGCCAACATCCGTTCCGTCAGCGTTGAAGCAACGTGAGCGTCTTTGGTCGCCTCATGAAAATGAGCGGCTGCAATGACGTCGCCGGAGTTGGTCCTCATCCGGCATAAGGCCTCCAGACCGACAGCCTCGCGCGTATCAAGGCGCACGATCGGCTGGTAGTAAGCCTCGATGCGGTTCTCCGACAGTGCAAGGCTGACGTCCCTTACCGCCCTGAAGCGGCGCGTCAACGCTGTCCCGAGTCCCGAATGGTACTCGACGAATTGTCCACGGGCATGCTCTTTGGCGTGGTAGAGAGCAATGTCCGCATTTTGTCGGACTTGCTCAGGATCGATATCCTCGGTCGCCAAGGCACCGCCGAGTGTCGCCGCAGGAAAGACGACGTGGCCCGCGCAATCTGTTGGAGGTTCGAGTACCCTCAGGATCTGAACCGCTTTCCGCTGCAGATCAAGTTCGCCTTCGCCGACAGCGATGATTGCGAATTCGTCGCCGCCCAGCCGATAGGTCCTTTCCCTGCCCGCGGCTGCCGCGATGCGCTCCGCCAGAACGCGGATCAGAGCATCGCCAGCCGCGTGACCAAACGTATCGTTCACCAGCTTCAGATTGTCGACATCGGCTGTTATAATGCCCCAGCCGTGATTTACAGGCAGCGCCAGAGTTCGAAGAGCGAGATCGAAGGCAGCCCGGTTACAGAGCCCTGTAAGTCCATCCGTGTATGTCAGACGCTGACGCTCCGCTACCCGTTCTTCGCGCTCGATTGCGATCGAGCACAGATGCAGACACGCATCCACAATCGTTTGCTCAAGCTCGCTCGGTGCCCGGTTCTCCCGGTAGTAGAACGCAAAGGTACCGATGACGCGGTCGCCGCTCTTGATCGGGCTTGACCAACAAGCCTTCAAGCCAAGCGGGAGAGCAAGGGCAGCATAGTCGGTCCATATTGGGTTCGTTCCTATATCGGTGACGACAACCGGCGACCCTAGGAAGGCGGCGGTCCCGCAAGAACCTGCGTAAAGCCCTATTTTGAGACCGTCCACCGCGGCGGAATATGATATTGGGAGCGACGGCGCCGCCAGCGTCGACAAACGGACGCCATCGGACTTGAGGACTGTGGCCGCAATGCCCGGAATCGCTGCTTCAACCTTTGAGCACAATGCTGAAAGCGTGGTCGCCAGCGGCTCGCCTTTGGCAATCATTTCAAGAATGGCATTCTGCAATTCTAGGATCATGAAAGGGCATCTCGAAAGGGAAGCCCTCTTTAACAGCCGGAGTTTCCGATCAAGTTACCGTATCGATTAAATATTGATCAATTTGGCTGCTGCAAACCTCAGATTTGGCGGCGACGTACAGTTCAGTCCATCGTCGCTCGCGCCAGCAATGAACATCTCTCGGAACCGAGGCGCGCCCGCGTTGGAAAATCCGAAAATCGGAACGATCAGGAAGGCTACCGGCTTGTGAAGGCCGTGCTCCAGTTTATGGCCGGTGTCATGATGGTTGCCGGAGCCTTGACGTGGATTTCCGCGCCGGTTTGTTTATCGGTGCCATTGGTGGGTCGCCGGTGGTTCCAGCGGTATACGTAGACAAGCAGAGCTCAAATGCGCCTGCGTCGGCGGCGACAGCAACCTTCCGCTGGGTTTCATCTGCCTCGCGGAGAACCTGATGATGGTCGCGGGTGGCGGTCTGTGCGGTCATTAAGCCACACTCCTGACGACAAAACTGCGAATTTCAAATCTGGTTTCAGATCGTGACAAGCGTTGAGGGAACCGGCCTCGATTTGTACTCGTTTTGCCCTTGAAAGGAGCGACTACGCAAATGCCAGCCACAGCAGATAAAGAATATACGCCCTCCACCCTCCACGACCGCTACCAGATAGACCTCGGCGAAGCCAAAAGGCTGATCAACAGTTTCGGCGCCAATCGCCTTGAGCTAGATCGTCTTCTCGGCTCGCGGGACAGGCCACCGCCTCAGGCCGGCGAAGAAAACACGGCCGCAGCCTGAGGCGGATCGCGGGCTGGGTGCATTGGAAGATCGATATCATCGGCCCTCGTCGTGATAGCCTCATCTCCAACCACTTTAGAGCTTGGCTTGTTGGACGTCGCTGAGGCGCAACGCTCTGCCGTCTGCCGCGACTATGGCGTCCATCTCCTCTGCAAGCGCATCGCGATCATCGACACCACGCAAGAGGCGGCCGGCTAGAGTATCGAAACGTCCGGCGGCGATGTCGGCAATCAAGAGTGCAGCCCGCGACGGTTCGATGTTGACGCCATCATCGAAAAGCTTCTGGATCCCGGGCAGGTAGGTTTTCCCTGCTTCTGAAAAAAGCTGCATTTCGGTCATCGCACTCCGAACGAGGCCCGGATCGACCGCAAATGCGCGCACCCCGTGGCCGATGGTGGTGTCGTTCAGGCATTCCGTGAGCCGCATGACGGCGGCTTTGCTGGACGCGTAGCCAGAGCCATGGGGAAAGCTGTTGCCCGTTCCGCCACCAACGAGGTTTACAATCCGGCCCCTACCCCGCGCTAACATCATAGGGGCGACCGAGCGGCAGGCATTGAAAGTGCCGCGCAGATTGATCTCGACATCCCGCCACCACACAAGAGGGTCACAGTCCCAAATCGGACCAAAGCCCTGAAACGAGCCGTGATTATTGATCAGAATGTCAACATGGCCCAATTCGGTCGCCACGCGGGTAAAGGCATTTTCAACAGCGGCAAGGTCGATGATGTCCGTCGAAATAGCGATCGCTTCCCTGCCCTCTCCCTCGATGAGAGAGACTGTTTCCTCAATCTCGGTCACCGTTCGCGCCAGAACGGCCACCTTTGCTCCCTCCCTCGCCTGCTGTAGAGCGATTTCTCGACCTATCCCCCTGCCGCCGCCAGTTACGACCGCGACCGTGTTCGAAAGGCGGGCCATGCTAACCCCTATGGCATTGCCAAAATGATCTGGTTATAAAACTATGTGTGCGCGGTGGCTGATGACAATGCCGCGCCCTAACTTTTCTTAAACTCGTAGCAACGCATTTGACCGTCCCGCCCCCCTGCTGTCGCAGCAATCCACACCACGTCATAACCCACCTCGAACAGCCGATTTTCAGGCTCGAGCGCGATCAGGAACTCATCTTCAACGATCAAGATGCGTTTGGCCCTTCCCGCGTCCGTTACTTTGTTGGCTGGATCAGCCGTACCTGCCTTGGGACTGTCTGAGTTAGTATTGGCTACTGCGGATCGATTCATGACGTCTGAAATCTTCAATCTGAGTATTGTACTGGAAAGCGGATGGTGGATTCCGCGCCTGGTCCTTGGGCAACCGTGAACGACCCGCGCAGCTGCGGGACAAGACCCGAAATCAGGCTGTTCCTGACGACCGTCGACCTGTATCCTCGAACTCGAAACCAGGGCCGCTGTCCCGGACGGTGAGCACGAAGTCACCGGCATCCCTGGTGAACGAAATCCAGGTGTCGCATTTTCCGGTATCGTCACAGCCGTGCTTGGCAGCATTCGTCAGAAGCTCCTTGATGACCAAGGCCAAGGGCATCGTGACCTCGTTCGGCAAGAAGCCTGCGTCGAGGTCGACGTGACGCGAGACCTCATTTGAGAATGCCTGGCTGGCGCTATCGCACACTGCATTGACGAAATCGCTGGCTTGAACGCCGGAGCGATCGTTCTCGGTGTAAAGAGTTTGCTGTCGGGCGGTCATGGCACCCACCCGTTGGGCGGCATCGCGCGGAACAGCACGGGCTTCAGTGCTCTTGCTTTCCCTTTCTGCGGACCGGATCAGGGAGATGCCAGCGCTTCGTCTCTGCTCATGGCCCGATCGCCAACCTCTTCCATCTTCACCGCGACCGCAATAGCGCTGCCGAACATCGCAGACTACGAAACGCCGCGATGAATACGTGGCGCGCCATCAGCCTGTCGACTGCAGCATAAAGCGGCCCCATCGTGGACAATCCTGTCCCCACCAAAGTTGAGGCGACGCTACCGTCAAGCCAAAGCGATGCCAAGCGTCAATACGGGTCACTGAAAGCGCTCGATCGCTTCCAGGAGCTGGCCACAGGATCTTGCCAGCCGCTTCGTTGGCGCCGTGGCGACACCGAGAAGAAGCCCTGGTTCGGCACGCTCAGGCGACGCATACCAAGGCGACAGCGGCGCAGGAAACATGCCCAACATCAGGACGTTGCGTGCAATGGCCACATCCGGTGCTCCATGAGGCAGTCTAAGCAGCACTGCCAGACCGGGAGCCGCAACACGGTCCATTCCGACAGAGGCGTGGAGACAATCCAAAATCGCCTGTCGCTTGGACGCATAGGCGCGCTTGGTGCGCCGCAGGTGGCGCATATAGTGGCCCTCATGGATGAACTCAGCGACCGCAATTTGCACCGCGGGCCCGGGC
Organism: Rhizobium sp. 01T444; assembly: GCF_056398305.1. NCBI lineage: Bacteria > Pseudomonadati > Pseudomonadota > Alphaproteobacteria > Hyphomicrobiales > Rhizobiaceae > Rhizobium > Rhizobium sp. 01T444. Next base: position 124,734 of record NZ_JBFTPD010000006.1, on the reverse strand, counting down.
GGCGGCGCGAGACATGCGGCAACTTCGGCGAAGTGGGAGGCTAGGCCGACCGGCGCGACCACGAAGCCCAGTCGAATTGTGGGGCTAATCGTCTTGCTGAACGAGCCGATGTGGATCACGCACCCGTCCCGGTCGAGCGAGGCGAGTGCTGGGGCAGCCCTTCCTGTAAGTTGCAACTCGCTTAGATAATCGTCTTCAATAACCCAAGCCTGGTTTGCTGCTGCCCATTCCAGCAGATGAAGGCGCCGCTCAAGCGATAAGGTGGGACCGAGTGGTGCCTGCTGTCCTGGGGTCACCACGACGAGCTTTGCGTTAGGGTGATGGCGCAGCCCATGATCGATATCGATCCCATCCGCATCAACAGGGATTGGGGCGACCGACATACCTGCCAGCTCAAGTCCTTTCCTTGTCCATGGAAAACCTGGGTTCTCAAACCAGACGGCCTGCCCGCCCAGGCCAAGAACATTGAGCGCCAAACCGAGCCCAGCGCCGAACCCGGCGGTGATGATCACCTGCGATGGCGAGCAATTGATGCCGCGGGCCACGGCCAGATAGGCCGCGATCTCCCGCCTCAGCTCGAGCTCGCCGCGGGGGTCGGGGTAGAAAGGAGAAGCGCTCGCCTCAGCACGGACGGCTTGCGCCCGGATGCGCGCTAACAGTTTGCCCGGAAAGGTCTCACTTGCCGGCACGCCCATCTGGAAGAACGCCGGCCCCTGCGTCATCTCAAGATAAGTCTCGAGGAACGAGCCCGCGTCAGGCGGCGGCTCGTTCTTCGTGATGGCGCGGGGACGTTGTGCGACGCGTGTGCCCGTCGCCCTCGAGGCCTCGATCAACTGAGCGGCAGCAAGCTTCTCATACGCCGTCCGCACCGTTCCGCGGGCCACGCCGAGCTGGATGGCAAGATCTTGCCACGATGGAAGCCGTGCGCCGGCCTCCATCACGCCATCTTCGATGGCTTTCGCTATTCCCTTTCGGATCTGCTCGGACAAGGAAAGCTTGTCTGATCGATCGACGTTCAGCTTGAGCGACTTGTTCATGTCGCCATGGTACATCATTTCTTCTCGTTCTTGGTTCTTTTTTCTAGCTCAGAACAGCCGCATCTTAAGGGCGTTTCAGAAGGAGAAGAACAATGAAACGTCGCATTATTGCCCCTGCTGTCATGGCCGTAGTTGCCTCGATCTTCGCCGCTCCGGCCTCGGCGCATGACGCTACAGCCGAAACTGTGACCGCCAAGTTTGAGCGGGCGATTGCCAATATCCCTGACAAGTCGATCCGTGTTGTCGAAGTCGATTATGCGCCCGGCGCCGCATCCCTTCCGCACACCCACGCGAAGTCCGCCTTCATCTACGCCTACGTACTCTTCGGTGAAGTGGAGTCTAAGGTGAACGACGGTGAGACCCATCGCTACAAGACAGGAGAAAGTTGGTTCGAGGCGCCAGGTGCGGTCCACTCCATCAGCCGCAACGCCAGCAACACCGTTCCCGCGAAGCTGCTTGCCGTCTTCATCGTCGATACCGACGACAAGAAGCTTACCACTCCCGTCAAATGAGAGAAGGAATTCGAACGATGACCAGAAGGCTCGATTACAATCAGGTCGCCCCCAACGGCGCGAAGGCGCTGGGCGGCGTCTATGGCTATGTGACGCAGAGCGGCTTGCCCGGAGAACTCGTAGACCTCGTGTATCTGCGCGTATCGCAAATTAACAACTGCGCCTACTGCCTCGACATGCATACCCGTGAACTTCTCAAGCGTGGCGTGAAGACAGCGAAACTCGCTCTTGTGCAGGCGTGGGCGGAAGGCGGAAGTCTCTTCAGCGAGGCTGAGCGCGCCGCGCTTGCCTGGGCCGAGAGCGTGACGCGTGTCGCCGAGACCGGCGTACCAGACAGCGCTTACAAGGCGGCGCGTGAGGTTTTCGATGAAAAGCAGCTTGTTGATCTGACGATCGCGATTAGCTTGATGAACAGCTACAATCGCATGGCCATCAGCTTCCGGAACCCGCCCCAGGCGGGCGCGGAGAGCTGAAACGCTAGCGTTCCCAACCGCAAATACTGGAGTACCGACTATGATTACCCATGATATATCCGGGCTCAAAATCCCCGACAGCAAGCTGGCACGCGACGTGACCGAGTTTATTCGGGACACGGAAAGCGACCTACTCTTCCATCACTCGGTGCGGGTCTATTTCTGGGGAGCCATGACAGGAAATCGGACGGGGCTGACTTTCGACCCGGAACTGCTATACACGGCTTCGATGTTCCACGACGTCGGCCTCACGGCACGGTATCACGAGAGCCAGCTTCGCTTCGAAGTGGACGGCGCGAATGCAGCGCGGGATTTCCTGCGCGGCCATGGTATCTCCGAGAGCAACGTCGAGACGGTGTGGAACGCGGTAGCTCTTCATACGACGCCCGGCATACCGGAGTTCATGCGACCGGAGATCGCGCTGGTACAGGCGGGCGCAGGAATGGACGTCGCCGGCCGCGGGTACGATCAGTTCAACGACGTCGAACGCGAGGCCGTCATCTCCGCCTTTCCTCGCGATGAGGATTTCAAGCGCGGGATCATCGATGCCTTCTACGAAGGCATGAAGCACCGGCCTCACAGTACGTTCGGCACTTTCAATGATGACGTTCTGGCTTTCAAGGATCCGGCGTTTCAGCGAGTCGATATATGCAGCGTCATTCTGAGGTCGAAATGGGCGAGCTGAGAGCAACCGTCAAAGTCGCTGCGAACACCCTGCCCTGATCCAAGGCATCTTTCAGGGCGAGCCCACATAGGCCGGTCCTCGGAAGCTTCCCCATGCAATTGGTCAACATCGGGTGGCAAGCTGCCTCCATCATCCGGGCGAGCTCTTGATGGGTGTCGAACCGGCGGAGCTTGACGCGCTAGCCGTTTTCCCCTGTTCGCCTTGAAAGGGATCGAACCGCCGCTCCTTTATTCTGACTTGTCTAAGCCACTGATTCTTATACATTTTGAGGCATAAAATCGCGACTTTGAAACATCCGCTGCTTCTGGTTCCGTCATTAGCTGCCGACCATGACGGCTCAGCGCGCAAATTGCTGTATGTGATCTGCTCCTGCTCAAAGTCATGCTAGGGGCACCATGAACAATCTGCTTTTCTACCCGACCATCTATTTGGAACGATTGTAAGCTTCGTGCTACATATTCCGCCAATCTGTAGTGCGAAGGTGGCAAATGCCGACACCTCATAACCCTCCGGCCGCTGTGCGGCGCGCGCTGCGCAAACTGGGCGCAGACATCCACGACGCGCGTCGACGTCGCCGCCTGCCTATGGCGGTAGTAGCCGCACGCGCCTTCACCTCACGCTCAACGCTTCAAAAGATCGAGGCCGGCGACACCAATGTCAGCATCGGCATCTATGCAGGCGTCCTCCAGGCACTCGGCCTGCTAGATGGGCTGAGCCAAGTCGCCGACATCAGTAACGACAGCGTCGGCCAGGCCCTGGCCAGTGCGGAGTTGCCCAAGCACGCTCACCCAAAGCGATCGGCGGGATCGTCACGCGATGGCTGATTTTGAAATTCATCTCGACCTTGACGGCCGCACACGTCCGATCGGACTGGCGCGGAGCAATCGCGTCCGTGGTGCCGAAACGATCGTGTTTGAGTATGACCGTGCCTGGCTTGAGGACCCCGACCGCTTCTCGCTGGAGCCCGCTCTAACTCTGAGCCGGGGAGCGTTCGCTCCACCCGCCGGCCTCGCAACATTTGGCTCTATTGGCGACTCAGCGCCCGATACCTGGGGGCGACGCCTCATGCAACGCTCGGAAAGGCGCATGGCTGCGCGCGATAGTCGGGCTGTTCGCACGCTGGCCGAAAGCGACTATCTGCTTGGCGTCGCCGACGAGACACGGCTCGGTGCGCTCCGCTTCCGCTGGCTCGGCGACGAGGAATTCCAGGCGCCGATCCGCGCCGGCGTCCCCGCCCTCATCGAGCTCGGCCGCCTGCTGCAAATCACCGAACGTATTCTGCGCGATGAGGAAACCGACGAAGACCTCCAACTTATCTTCGCGCCTGGCTCCTCGCTTGGTGGAGCGCGTCCGAAGGCTTCTGTTATTGATCAACATGGCCATCTCTCGATCGCCAAGTTTCCTAAGGAAACCGACGACTACAGCATGGAGACATGGGAAGAGGTTGCTCTGCAACTGGCTGAACAAGCCGGCATTGTCACGCCCCTCCACGAGCTCATCGACGTCGCCGGCAAGAAGGTCATGCTCTCGCGTCGCTTCGACCGCGATGGTGCTGTCCGGATCCCCTTCCTGTCTGCGATGGCGATGACGGGCGCAAAGGAGGGCGAGCGTGGTAGCTATCCGGAGATCGTAGACGCCCTGGCCGAACACGGCGCGCAGGGAAAAACCGATGCGCACGCGCTTTATCGCCGCGTCGCCTTCAATGTGCTGATTTCCAACGTCGATGACCACCTGAGAAATCACGGCTTTCTGTGGCTCGGCAAAGCGGGCTGATCATTCAGCGGCGGCTCTTCAGGCTGGAATACGGCGCCTATATCGCCGAGGAGTCGCCCGATCCCAAATATGGCGACGGGACTGGTTTCCGGCTGATCACTCACGATACGTCGACCGGGCAGTTCCCCGATATCGCTTGGCTCATAGAGAGTTTTCCCAACGCGAGACCAGTCCTGCGATCAAATAACCGCAACGTCCAGGGGCGCATGTGTAGGCAAGGCGTCGGGATCGCCGTCCTGCCCCGCGTAGTCGGCAATCAGATCGCCGGTATCCGCAGACTGGAACTGCCACGACGCCGCCGGCGCGAGACATCTGGATGGGATATCACCGAGACCTGCGACGTCTTCAGCGTCTTCGTGCGTTCATCTCGACCGTCTCGGATCATCTGATGAACGCGGCCGCGTGATGGGCGGCCCGGCCAAGCAATCGAATGTCGGCCGATGCCAGTCGAGTTAGTCTCGAACCCGATCGTATTCTTCTTGCGCGCGCTCAAGCTCCGGACCGTAGGTCATGGACCAAGCATAGAGCGCCTCGAAAGGCTGCTGAAGAGAGCGGCCGAGCGAGGTGATGGTATATTCGACGCCGACCGGTGTCGTTGTCGTGAGCACTTCACGACGAATGAGTCCATTACGCTCTAGGCGCTTCAATGCGTCGGCGAGCGCTTTGTGCGTGATCCCGTCCAGGCGCCGCATGATCTCGTTAAAGCGTGACGGCCGGGTGCACAAGACGGTCAGGATCAGGACCGACCACTTATTGGCGATCTGCTCAAGCACGGGCCGCGCCTTCTCAACGTCAAGCAACGCCTCTGCAGAGACAGCCTTGTGGCGATGAGACGAGCAAGCTTTGATGAGCGGACCTTCTTTCATTGCGGACATGGATATACTCCCTGATATCTGCTTTACCATTAGTGCGTAATTGACCGTAGGTATAGAGGATATATCTAACCTTCATCAGTGTTGGTGGAGTTAACATGACAAGATTAGCAAACAAGATCTCCCTCGTTATCGGCGGTGTCGGCGGCATCGGCGGAGCCGTGTCTCAAAGGTTCGCCAGCGAGGGAGCGCAGGTCTACGCGACCAGCCGCAAGGGCGCGGAGAGCACATCGGAATTAGCGGGTGTGGGCATCATCCAGACGATCCAGGCGGATGCCAGCGACAACGCCGATCTTCAGCGCGTCTTTGAGCAGATACGATCGGAACGAGGCCGCATCGACGTGCTTGTCGTGAACGCGGGCCTATCCGAATACGCATCCCTTGATGAGATCTCCGAGGATCATTTTGATCGGACATTTGGCCTGAACGTCCGATCCCTTGTGTTCGCGGTACAGGGTGCCATCGACATCATGCAGCCCGGCGCAACGATTGTGCTGATCGGCTCCATCGCGGGCGATATCGGCACAAGAGGATATGGCGTCTATGGTGCGACCAAGGCCGCGGTCCGTTCGTTCACACGCACATGGGCAAACGAACTTGCTCCTAAAGGCATTCGCGTCAACGTTGTCAGCCCTGGACCGACCGATACGGCGATGATGGCAAGGACCTCACAGGAGGTTCGAGACGCACTGTCTAGTATGATCCCTCTCGGGCGTATGGGCAGACCTGATGAGGTGGCGGCAGCTGCACTCTTCCTTGCGAGCGACGAGAGCAGTTTTACCACCGGTGCAGAAATAGCCGTTGATGGGGGTATGGCTCAGGTCTGACGCCCGCTCTCGCCGGGCGTCGAAAAGGACACTCGCGCTAAAGCCTGTCACATCACCCTGCCGCATATCCGCATGATGTTGTGAAGCGGCCTGACCATAACGAACTCCTAGACCCCGAAGGTTCGGAACACGGGTTCGAGCCCATAGAACGACGCGGACTGTCCCGCGGTCGGTTGAAGCTGCCCTTTAAAAATCCTGACCCTTTGTCCTGAGTTGCGCGATACGACTGATTTCTAGAAAACGAAGGCGATCTGCTCATCCGGCTCCAGACGAAGCCTTGCGAGTAGAGCTTTCATGCATGATCGTCTCATTGTCGCGACGAGCTAAGCTTCAGCTCGGTGGCGCCTCGCACGCCGCGATCGAAAGAGACCCGGCGGTTAAGGCCGGGTCAGTCGAAGGAAAGTTTCCGCATCTCCAAGGACAGGAAGATCGATATCGAACCGCGACACAACTTTCCATCGGGTCGTTGGCAAATAAACGGCCTGTGGCATTTTTGGTGCTCCCATCGCGCTCCATTTGGTCATCATCCGGCGGGGAAGTCTTTTCCGAGATGCAGGGCTTAGCAGAGTGCGCCAAGGAGGATCGGTTGCGCTCGGAAATCCCATTGGGATCGCTGTTTGGCACCGGAACTTGACGAGAGCCAGAACGTTCAGGGAACAAAGAGAGGAGTTTGCCATGACCAACAACCCGAAGACAGACAGGACTTCCAACACCCAGAAAGATCCAGATGAGTGGGTAAGCGGCGACGAGCCAATGACCGGCGCCCAACGATCTTACCTGAAGACGCTGTCGGACCAGGCGCATAAGCCAAACGCTTACGCCGAGGACATCTCGAAGGCCGAAGCCTCCAAACGGATCGACGAACTCAAACAGGAGCTCGGCCTTAGCTGATCGGGCATGTGCTGGGTGCATAAACCGGAACCTTCCGGTTGCTCTGATAGTTTTCGGGGCATGCCCTATCTGGTCGAAATCTTGCTTCCCGTGACGCATAGCCGTCGGAACCGGACGAACCTCGATTTGGTTCGCGACGAACTCACCGAGAAGTTCGGCGGGGTTACCCTGCACATCAACTCTCCCGCCGAGGGTCTGTGGGAGGACGGGGGAGACATCGAGCGCGACCGTATCGTCGTGGCCGAAGTGATGACTGACGATATCGACCGCTCCTGGTGGTCCTCTTACCGCAGGGAACTGGAGGCCCGTTTCCGTCAGGAGAAAATCCTCATCCGCGCAACTCCAATCGAGCGCCTATGAATTCCTTCGGAACTATCAGGAATCGCGGCTATCAGCTTGGCCGAAGGAAACCTGGGATGCATGATAGCAGGGAGGCATTGCTCGTCTAGGAGTACTCTTCGTCGGGAAACAGATGGTCGCCAACGGCCGTACGCTCGGGGGTGTCTTTCGAAGATTACCCGGTCTCCTATCCCACCTACCACTTTACCGGAGACCTACCTTTCGGCGCCGCTGGCGCAAGAGCAATTCGGCGCTGCAGAGGAGACGAGACAGCATTTGGTGAAGGAACTGATGTCGACGCGGCGGGCCGTCGGGATGCAAAGGGTAATCCTGACGCCATTACAGATGCGCGCTTAAGAGTGGATAATGCCAAGGTAGCTCGTGGCGAGCGCGGACCTGTCTGGTAGACAGATGGCGGCGTCTGGTGAAGAACACACCGTATGCCGATTGGTTTGCCCAGCTGCCAAAACAAGACAGTTTGAACATGAGGCGCTCCAGAGCAGGACCATCGATTGAAGACACGCCACCCACTTATTCTGACCGACGCTTACCGGGCGAATACCTGGGCAGGATCGTCGAAAAGCTCGAACAGGTGGCAGGCGGATTTGAAGTGATAACAGTCGAGGTCAGCGGACTTCGTCATCTCGGTGCAGGTGTCGCATATACGATCACCAGCCAGGTGCTGCAGGAAATCCGCGCGACGCTTAAGGCAGAATGCGTGTCATGACTTGGCTCACAGGACATGCAAGCATGGCAGCCGCATATCACGGTCCAGAACAAAGTTCCGAAACCTAAGGCGGATGACCTCTATCGAAATCTGAGCCAAGGTTTTCGCGCTCATCCGATTGACATTACGTGGCTCGATCTCTGGGAATATCTCGGTGGGCCCTGGCGGCATGCAATATTCGTTTCGTTCGCCGAGTAAGCGAATCTGAGGCGCTAGGATGCCCAGCTTGTATGCCACGTGCACGTGGCGGCCAATCCGCCAGGAAGATAGGGCGGTTGAAGTACTCCACTAATATCCTAATTCTCGCCGTGTGCTCACGGGAGAACGCGAATGACCGTCTTTCCGGCGCGGCGCTCCGTCGAAGTGAAGGTCGCGAGAGCGATCTTTCCGGCGGGGTGGGTAGAACTCAGTGCTTCAAGGGCGGCCCGTGATCCAAACGAAAATTGACACTCTCTGGCTCAGGCATATCGGAGAGACTTCGTGCCCACGCCGGAATGCTTACAGGCAACGTCTCTCGCGAGGACCGATCGGCCGAACTTGAAGACCGGACCACAATCAGTTTGCAGAATGCGTGAGGGCGAAGATCCACCTGTCGCCAGAAGGCCCTCGTGCGGCATGGCACGCACGAGAACGTCAGGATCGCAAAACCCGAGGCTTGCTGGACGGTCGGGCCACCAGGTTTCTAACGTTTCCAGAAACACGCAATTCGACGGAGTGTGATATGGATGTTCGGACAGAAGTCGGTGATTCGACCAGTATTCCGGGTACAGACCTGGGAATTCCTCGTCCCATTGCGGACCATGGAATAATTGGCGATCTCGCAACTCTGGCGCTCGTCGCCAAGGACGGTGCGATTGACTTCCTGTGTTGGCCGAACTTCGACAGCCCGACCATCTTCGCCGCACTACTTGATCCAGACCGTGGCGGCGTCTTTGAACTGGCTCCCGACATTCCCGACGCACGGGTTGTACAGCAATATCTCCCAGACACGAACGTGCTGCTCACACGCTGGATGGGCGAGCACGCAAGCGCTGAGCTAACTGACTTCATGGCCGTCACGGCTGGCAGCGCGGATACGCCGACAACGGTTGTCCGAAGGCTGAAGGTCACTCGTGGCGAGGTGTGCTTCACGATGCGCTGCGCCCCCCGTTTTGATTACGCACGGGAAAACCCAACCGCTGATGTCGAAGGCAACGAGGCGATGTGGCGGCGAGGTAAGGTACAGGGTGTCCGACTGACGTCAAACGTGCCGCTGACAAGCGACAGCGACGGCGTTGGTGCCAGCGCTCGCCTGACAGCCGGTGAAACTGCTGATTTTCTGCTCGCGGGTATTGATGATGATCCGATCAAGCTCCCCGAAATTCAGGAGCTTGAGAAGGCGACAATCGAGTATTGGCAAGATTGGGCGGCGCAATCGTCTTACCGAGGCCGTTGGAGAGAAATGGTTACGCGCTCGGCGTTGACTCTCAAGCTCATGACATCCCGTCGCCATGGATCCATTGTTGCGGCCGGAACGTTCGGCCTGCCGGAAACGCCCGGTGGCACGCGCAACTGGGACTATCGCGCGACCTGGATTCGGGACGCGTCCTTTACTGTCTATGCCCTCATGCGCCTCGGCTATCAGCAGGAGGCCCAGGAGTTCACAACATGGATCAGCAAGCGCGCCACGAAGTGCCAAGGGAATGGGAAGCTGGACATCATGTATGCGGTCGACGGAGGAAGGGCGCCCGACGAAGTCGCCCTTGACCACCTCCGCGGCTACGGCGGTGCTCGTCCGGTCCGCATCGGCAACGATGCGGTGGAACAGGTCCAGCTCGATATCTACGGCGAGCTCATGGACGCAGTTTATCTCAGCAACAAATATGGCCATGCGATTTCCCATGACGCCTGGAATGGCGTGCGTGACGTCATCAACTACGTCTGTGATCATTGGGAACAACCGGACGCGGGAATATGGGAGATGCGCCGCGAACCTCAGCATTTCCTCCACTCACGCTTAATGTGCTGGGTCGCAGTCGACAGGGCAATCAGGCTGGCCAGCAAACGGTCACTTGCGGCCCCATTCAGCCGATGGATCGACGTCCGGAACCTGATCTACGAGGACATCTGGGCAAACTTCTGGAACGAACAGAAAGGACATTTCGTACAGACGAGGGGCGGGCAAAGCCTTGACGCTTCCTTACTGTTGATGCCGCTGGTAAGGTTCGTCAGCGCCACCGACCCCCGCTGGCTTTCCACTCTCGACGCAATCGGCACGACACTCGTCGATGACGGCCTTGTTTATCGCTACCGAAGCGACGATGGGCTCCATGGACAGGAAGGTGCGTTCTCCGCCTGTTCTTTCTGGTACGCGGAGTGTCTGGCGCGAGCCGGCAATGTTGTGAAGGCCCGGCGTGTTTTCGAGGCGGTTCTCAACTATGCCAATCATCTCGGCCTTTACGCCGAGGAGTTCGATGCTCGCTCAAATCTGTCAGGTAACTTCCCGCAGGCATTCACGCACTTGGCGTTGATAAGTGCTGCGTATTATCTCGATCGTGAACTGGCCGGGAAAAGGGCCCAGGAATGGCGACCTTAAGCAACCCAGCGGCGCTTGAGCCGGCCGCCTCGACCTCTGCGCGAACGGACGCAGGCTCAATCCGGTGCAGTGACTGGGTGGCGCTGGTGCCCGTTACCGCGCGGGCAAGTCTACGACGATGTAGCATGCCGATTGACCTCGCCGAATGCTTCGGAACGGTGGCGCCGTGATGCTCTGTTCCGTCCGAAGGTACGCGCGGCCAACGCCGAACTCGTCGCCATAGGCTCGACGGACGCTACCCCGCTCCTGCATTCGGACGACCGGGTACACGTTCTGGAAGTATTGTCCGAACGCGTTCGCCCGAGACGCCGGCCTGCGCATCGATCATTTTCTCCTAAGCCCTTCCTTCCGCGGAAAGCGGGTGGCGTCGACGAGTTCGAGGATCAAGCAATTGTTATTGTTGACAAACCCGTTTATTTTCCGAGTGTCGCAGCGGCGATAGCGTGCTGCATCAAGAATGCGGCTACCTCCAGGACGACGTTCGTCAGATCGCCAGGATTGTGTGCAACGCCTTCAACGAAAGCGCGCCATTGCCGCTGCTTTTGCTCGTCCTTGGCAGAGGCGTTTGTCAGTCCGTCGGGTGGGTGAGTGGGGATCGGTGTCTCACCTCGAGCGCTAGCACCGTATTCGACAGTGCCGGCTGGGCGATATGCACCTTTATGATCGTCCAATCCGGATTATTGAAACGGCCAGATCGGAACGGAGCGAGTTTTCGCCTGAGCCAATGATCCGAAAATTCCGGCGACGGCGGAGCACTACGGAGGCAGCTTCCTCTAATCAGAACCAGCGACGAAGTGCGCGAAAACTACTTCAACCTCGGAGCATCCTTAAATGTCATCTCACAGCGACGAACCAAGCTGAACAAAAAGGTAGCCGTTTGCGACCTCAATCTTCTTGAGAAGATCCGCACGGACTTCATCTCGCGTAACCGCTTTAAAGTGCCGCCACTTGTGTTTTCTGGCATTCTCAGGGACGGGCGCTCCCTCCCGCAAAAATAGCGTCAAGTGAGGTTCATCGTCTGATTTGTAGATGCAAATCCTCATCGCTTGCCCTTTTCTCGCAGTGCAAAATATTGTGCGCCGCAAAATAGGGGATGGCAAATTATCTTTCGCCGGGTAAGCTAAAATCACGCCTCGGAAGCAACCGAGTAGTGGACACCAAATACCGACCGGGACTGGCGCGTCCACGAATGTCGGGGACCAGTGGGAGGGTCGAGACCCTGTCCGCTTCTGGACCACCGCCGACTTCGACGCCATTGATTTGGAGGGTTTGACCTGGCAGCCCATGCCGGAGTTCAGAGCGAGATACTTGCGCCTTGTTTGCAGCAGGACGAGGCCGACCTGCCGATCAGCGAACTCAATAACTCTTGCGCCACTTTCTCGTCGATCGCTCCCACCCCGAAAACAACACGGCCCTTGTGTAAAGGCAGTGATCTCCTCGGACTCCAGCCAAGCCTGCATTTCAGCCGGCGTCACGAAGACGGGCTCGAGGCCCTTCGGGAAGTGACGCTATGAAAGAATGACGGCCCTCTCTTCAGACTGTATCCAGGCAACATGAACGCGGATCCTTGCCCTGGTCTCATCGTCGTCGTCCTATTGCTTGTCGGCCGATTTCAGGACCAGGACCCCTACAAGGATTCGACCGTCGGTGAAGTATGGATCGCCGCTGCCGTTGCGACCATCTTTTGTCGGACCGACGCCTGCGCGCTGGTAAGTCATGGAGATCTGCCCGGCAGCCTTGAGGTCGCCGATCACCAGTTCGCGCTCGGCGTCGAGATCGGGTCCGATATGGTGGGTGATCTACCTGGTGATGCCGGAACTTTGGGTCTTCCGCGACCGGAGCACTGTCGCCGATCAGTGTGTTACTGTAACCTACATAGTGTTGGCCGGGTTCTGTGCCATCTTCACGACGACTACGCGGATATGCGCCCCCGCGTCGCCTGGCCGGGAGCCGATGCAATGCAATACGACACGGAGTTCGCCAAGCGAAGGTTTCCCGAGCAGACGCTAGAGATCGAATCGCTTGCCTCCCGCAACGAAAGCTTCCGGGACCTGTGCAACGACTTTTCCATCGCGGACCAGCTCGTGCGGGACTGGGAGTCATCTACGGCTCCGGAGCGAGACGCACATTATGCCGAGGCGCTGGAACTCATGGACGGCCTTGCCGCGGAAATCCACACCATGCTGGATCTTGCCAAGGTCGTGCCATTCCCAGCCGCCCGATGAAGTCGCGATCTCTCCGTCGTGGTGGCACGGCGGCTACAGAAAAAAGGAACAAGATGCCTCGACCGATGGCGATAGTCCTCATCTTCGCGGCCGCCGTCATCGTGGCGGCTTTGACAGCCTGGGGCTCCCTGGCCCTCTGGTATCGCCTGTCCCTTCCTGACGGCGGGCGGGCAACTGGCGCTGGTGTCTTCCTCGTCTTCGGTCTCCTCACCCTAGCGGCGCTTGCCAGCCGGCTGCGCATCAAAGCACTCCTTTCATTCACGGTCGTCTTCGCGCTGGTACTCTTCTGGTGGAACTCGATCAAGCCGGAAGCCAACGCCGCATGGGCGCCGGATGTGGCCCGCCAGGTTACGGGTCGTGTCGACGGGAATTTGCTGACCTTGACCGATGTCCGGGATTTCGAGTGGCGAAGCAATTCCGACTTTACCGAGCGCTGGACGACGCGAACCTACGATGTGAGCAAGGTGAGGACGGTCGACCTGTTCATGTCATACTGGGCGGGGCCGAAGATCGCGCACGTCATCTTCAGCTTCGGCTTCGAAGGCGGCGAACAGCTCGCCTGGTCGATCGAGGTACGCCACAAGGTCGGTGGCGGGTTTTCTCCCCTTGCCGATCTCTTCAAGAACGACCCGCTGGTGGTTGTTGCCGCGGACGAACGTGATGTCGTCGGCGTCCGCTCCAACGTGCGTGAAGAGGACGTCCAAATCTACCGGCTGAGAGCCAGTCCCGAGCAGGCGCGGAACCTGCTGCTCGAATACGTCGCCGAGGCCAACGCGCTCGCCCAGACGCCGCAGTTCTACAATTCGGTCACGACGAACTGCACGACTACGGTCGCCAAACTTATGCGGGTCGCAGGAGACAAGGTCCCACTCGACTGGCGGCTGATCGTCAACGGTTATCTTCCCGACTACGCCTATGACCGGGCAGCCATCGACACGTCGATGCCGCTCGACCGCCTGCGGGAGATTGCGAAGATCGACGCACGGGCGCGGGCGGATGGATTGTCCCCCGACTTCTCGAAGGCGATCCGCGTTGGCGTGCCCTTCCCGGTCGTCGTCGCTACGCCGTAACGTACAGTAACATACGAAGGGAATAGTTATGATTGAGGCATGGTCCGTCCTGTCAGGAATTCCCTGGGCGAGTTTTGCCTTTGCCCTTAACCAGGACCGAACTCATGAGCGTCATCAAGCACTTTCAGAACGTCGCGACGGCTTCGGCCCTCCTGATGATGGTGGCCGTGCCAACGCTCGCTCCGACCCCGCCGAAGCCCGCCCTGCGGTGGTCGGCTGCGGAGCCAGAGTGCGGCCGTCGGTAATCGCGGCACCGTCGTGGTCCCTCGCGCGCCCGTCGGGCGCGTCGTCGTCGTCGTGAATCCTCGCCGCTATTGGCCCGCCGGGGGTGCGATCGCGGGTGGAGCCGCCATCGGCTTCATTGCGGGCGCCACGGCGGCCTCGGTCGCCGGGACGCCGCCGAAGTCCGGCATGTGCTGGTACTACACCGACAGCACCAAAAAGACGGGTTTCAGGGACGCCTGCCCAGGATAGCGCTCGACGATCTGCGCGAGCATCGACCACGTCGATCGATTTGAACAGACAGCGGTGATGTAGCCGGAATGGCGATGGGGGACTTGAGCTTGTTTGGTTCGTTGACTGTTGGTCGCATCCGGCGACTTCTTCCATGCCTCGCGCTGGTCGTGCTGGCCGGCTGCGGCGGACATCCGAAGAACGTGCTATTCCCCGTTGCGGACACCGTGCCGGACACCAGTCGCGTCGACATGCTGGTCGCGACCACCCGCGCCCGATCGACTGTTCACGGCGAGATGTTCACGGGCGAGCGCGCCCGGACGCCGTCCTTCGCGCAGATGAGAGTCTCACTGCCCAAGGTCCGCAAGGAGGGCGACGTCGCCTGGCCCAAGAGACTGCCTTCGAATCCGGAGACCGACTTCGCCACGCTGAAGGCCGACGAGCTCAGTCTCGAGGGGGCGAAAGGCTGGCTGAACGCCTCGGTCAAAAGGAACCGCGACCACAGCGTCCTGGTCTTCATCCACGGCTTCAACAACCGCTTCGAGGACAGCGTCTACCGCTTCGCTCAGATCGTCCACGATTCCAATGTCCGCAGTACGCCGGTTCTTGTGACCTGGCCATCGCGTGGCAGCCTGCTCGCCTACGGTTATGACCGCGAGAGCACCAACTACACGCGCAACGCGCTCGAGACGCTATTCCAGTATCTCGCCAAAGACAGCACCGTGAAGGAAGTCAACGTGCTGGCCCACTCGATGGGGAACTGGCTGGCGTTGGAAGCGCTCCGGCAGATGGCGATCCGCAACGGCGGTCTCCCGGCGAAGTTCAAGAACGTCATGCTGGCCGCTCCGGACGTCGACGTGGACGTTTTCCGGTCGCAGATCGAGGACATGGGCGACCCCCATCCGCAGTTCACGCTCTTCGTCTCGCGCGACGACAAGGCGCTTGCCTTCTCGCGGCGGGTCTGGGGCAACATCCCGCGGCTTGGGTCGATCGATCCGGAAACTGCACCGTACAAGAGCGAACTCGCCGACTATAAGGTCTCCGTGATCGATCTGACCAAGATCAAGGTCAGCGACGACCTCAATCACAGCAAGTTCGCAGAATCGCCTGAAGTCGTCCAGCTCATCGGCGCGCGGCTGTCCGAAGGGCAGACGCTGACCGACAGCCGGGTCGGCCTTGGCGACACGATCCTTGCAGGGACAACGAACGTGGCGGCGGCGGCCGGAAGCGCCGCGGGCCTCGTACTGACCGCCCCCGTCGCGGTGCTCGACGCCGATACTCGCAGCAACTACGCCACTCATGTCGGCGGTCTGACCGGACAAGATAGCGGAGCGCAGAAGATCGCGGTCAAGAACTGCGCGGCGACCCCGGCGGACCCGGCCTGCCGGAAGCAGCGATAGCAGGAGGTGCCGGCTTGAGTTCGCCACGCCTGGCACCCTCGTCTTCATAGCCCGTTTGGGGGCCTCGTTCATCGGCGTCATCGCCCGTGACCGGTTGCCCGGCCCTACGTGATCCGCCTTGAAACTTCTTTCAGGTAGACGAAACACACTTCCGGCGTTAGGTTGCATTAGGGGATTCCAATACAAGCTTTAACTGTCGCGCATATGTGTGAGGGATGGGGAGCATCCAATGCAGACCTCGGTGCCTACGCCTGACGATCGGGCCGAGCGCCCGTGTCCGACCCCTGAGCAGGTCAGGGCGCAGCTTGAACGAATTCTGTCGAGCCGGGAGTTTCCGAATGCCGGACGTGGCGCTGCCTTCCTGAAATATGTCACCGAGGAGACGCTTGCAGGCCGGGCGCAGCGGCTCAAGGCGTATTCGATCGCCATCGAGGTGTTCAACCGAAGCGCGGGTTTCTCTCAGGAAGATCCCGTCGTTCGCATCGAGGCCGGACGTCTGCGCCGGGTCATCGAACGCTACTATCTCGTCGCAGGCCAGCGCGATCCGATCCGCATCGACATCCCCAAGGGCGGCTACGTGCCGACCTTCACGTGGAACGATCCGCCGATAGACGCGGCCGGGGATGCGGCGAATGAAGATATGGCCGAGCACCGGATTTCCGCGTGGCGGCGTCTCGCCTGGCCGGTACAGGCCATGCTCGTGGCATTCGTCTGCGCGGGGCTTGGCTTTTACGCGGGCGTTCTGAAGGGGCCGTCCAGCGGTCGTTCCGCCGGGCATGTTCCCGGCGAGCCGACCCTTGTGATCGCGCCCTTCGCGGACCTCGGCGACGACCCCCAGGCTGCACGCTATGCCGCCGGGCTGACCGAGGAGCTTCTAACCGCCCTTCCCCGCTTCAAGGAGATCACCGTCTTCGGCCGCGAGACATCGAAGGCACTGCCTCCCGGCGTCGAGGCGTCGCAGGTGCGCGAGGGACTTGGCGCCCGTTATCTGGTCGCAGGCGGGGTCCGCGTGGCGGGCGACAAGATCCGTGTGACCGCGCGCCTCGTCGACACCTCCGACGGATCCATCCTGTGGTCGCAGGACTACGACGAGAACCTGGACACGCACGAGCTCTTCTCCATTCAGACGGATGTCGCGAGCAAAGTCGCGACGGCGATCGCCCAGCCTTACGGCATCATCGCGAAATCGTTGGCGGTCAGCCCGCCGCCGGACGATATGAGCGTCCATGACTGCACGTTTCGCTACTACGCGTACCGCGAGGAGCTGAACCCGGAAACACATCGGATCGCGCGCGACTGCCTGCAGAAGGCCGTGGCGCGCTTCCCCGGCTACGCGACTGCTTGGTCGATGCTCTCGATCATCCATCTCGACGAGGGCCGATTCGAGTTCAATCCGCAGAGTGACAAGGATCCCGCGATGGAGCGCGCTCTGGCTTCGGCGCGGCGGGCGGTCTCGCTCGAGCCCGACAATACGCGCGCCCTGCAGGCGCTCATGACGGCTCTGTTCTTCAACAACCAGACGAAAGAGGCGTTCGACGTCGGCGAAGCGGCGCTCGCCGCCAACCCGAACGACACGGAGTTCCTCGGGGAGCTCGGAACACGCGTGGCGTTCTCGGGGCAATGGAAGCGCGGCGCGGACCTGCTGGATCGTGCGATCGAGCTCAATCCGGGCGGTGCCGGATATTACTTTGGGACGCGTGCCCTGATCGCCTGCATGCTCGACGATCATGAGATGGCGGTGCGACTAATCCGTAAAGCCGACCTGCAGAAGTTTCCGCTCTTCCATGGCGTTGCGGCGGTCATCTACTCCGAGGCGGGGCTGTTGGCGGAGGCGAAGCGCGAGGGCGAGGTGTTCATCAAAATGCGCCCCGACTATCTGCGCAACATCGTGGCCGAGAACCGGAAGAGAAACCTGCCGCCGAAGGACAGCATGCGCATGATCGCAGCGCTTCGACGGGCTGGACTGCCAGTGCCCAGCACGACGGATGTCGAAGCCGAGTTTAGGATCTCCGACGCCTCCTACGGTCCGTGAAAGCCGTACGCTACAGTAACATACATTTCTTCTGCCGGTTCGTTGCCTCATCTTCCGACGCATGAAGTGACCTCAGCCTGGCTCGCCGCCAGCCTGCGGATCGGATGGAGACAGAGCAAATGGCCAACACCGCATCGACCCGGACCTACGCGGTGAAGAGGTCCCCGACGCTCGCCATCGCCGCGATCCTCGGCATGGCGGCACCGGGCTACGGTCAGGATTCCAGCGCCGATCTCGCCAAGAAGCTTTCGAACCCGATCGCCTCGCTCATCAGCGTTCCGTTCCAGCTGAACTATGACAAGGGCTACGGTCCGCTCGATGGCGACAAGGCGACCTTGAACATCCAGCCCGTGATCCCCTTCTCGCTGAACGCCGACTGGAATCTGATCTCCCGCACAATCCTACCCGTGACCTACCAGAACGACGTCGCCGGACCATCCGGATCGCAATTCGGCCTCGGCGACGTCGTTCAGAGCTTCTTCCTGTCGCCTGCCAAGCCTACCGATGGCGGTCTTATCTGGGGTGCCGGACCCGTCTTCCTGATCCCAACCGCGACCGACGATCTGCTCGGCGGCGAAAAATGGGGCGCAGGGCCGACCATCGTCGCGCTGAAGCAGGACGGCCCCTGGACCTACGGCATCCTCGCCAACCACATCTGGTCGTTCGCCGGCAACGAGGACCGCAACGACATCAATAGCACGTACATGCAGCCCTTCCTTTCCTACACGACGCCGGCGGCATGGACGTTCGCGCTGAACACGGAATCCACATACGACTGGACGGCGCACGATTGGTCGGTGCCGATAAACCTGACCGTCTCGAAGCTGGTCAAGGTGAAGGAGCAGCCCATCAGCTTGACTGCCGGGCTTCGATATTGGGCGTTGGCTCCGGACGACGGCCCAGAAGGGCTGGGCGTCCGTCTGGGGCTGACGTTCCTGTTTCCGAAATAGGCGTAAAGAGCCGCTGAGACGTCTACGGCGCCTCCTCACGGATCGACGCACAACTTCTTCTGCTACTTCCGCGTACCCTCACCACACGCGGCGAACCGAAAGGATGTTCAAATGCTTACGAAACGTAATTTGCTCCGATCTGCAGCCATGGCAGCGCTCGTCGCGACGACGGCGAAGGCCGCCGACCTCACCTCCCCTTTGATCATTGATCAGGACAATTCCGATTGGCCTAGGCTGTTGGAGGCCAAGGCCATCGCTGAGGAAGGCTTCATCTACGGTCTGCCCCTCGTGATGAATTATGCGGTTATGCAGGAATATGCCGTGGACAATAACTCCGGGCAGTTCAAGGCGCCGTTCAACGAAATCAAAAATCTGCACCATGTCGCCACGCCGGAGGATACGGCCGTTATCACACCGAACAGCGACACCCCTTACTCTGTGCTCTGGCTGGATTTGCGCACTGAACCGATGGTTGTCTCGGTGCCTGCGATCGAAAGGGAGCGCTACTACTCGGTCATGCTCATCGACGGAAATACCTACAACTATGGTTATATAGGCACGCGGGCCACTGGGAGCGAGCCTGGCGACTATCTGGTAGTCGGCCCCGATTGGAAGGGTGAATTGCCCAAAGGGGTCAAGAAGGTGTTCCAATCGACCACGCCGTTTACATTGGCGGTCATCCGCACTCAACTCTTCAACTCTGACGACATGCCGAACGTCGAGAAAGTTCAGGCAGGTTACCAGGCACGGCCCCTCTCTGCATTCCTGAAGCAACCCGCACCTTCTGCCGCTCCCAAGGTCGAATTCGTCCCTGCCACAACCGCCGGGATCAAGGATAACTTCTTCGAGTACCTCGACGCGGCCCTGCAGTTCGTGCCCGAGACGGGGAAGGACAAGGCGATCCGTGCGAAACTTGCGAGAATTGGCATCGGGCCCGGCAAGACGTTCGCGTTGAAGGATCTGTCGCTCGAACACAAAGCCGAGATCCTGCTGGGCATGAAGGAGGGTAACGACAAGGTCGACAAATGGCTGGCCAGCGGCAATAAGAGCATCAACGGCTGGAACGTCGGCTCGTTCTTTGGCGACGAGGCCTTCTATAACGGCGATTGGCTGATGCGCGCGGGGGCCGCAAAGGGCGGTATCTATGGCAACGATGCCGTCGAAGCCATGTACCCCTATACCCGAACGGACGCCGCTGGCGAGGCGCTCGACGGCAGCAAGCATAAATACACCATTACCTTCCCATCCGGCCAGTTGCCGCCTGTGAACTCATTTTGGTCCCTTACAATGTACGACGGCAAGAGCCAGCTCCTGGTTAAGAACCCAATCAATCGCTACCTCATAAACTCCCCGATGTTGCCGGGGATGAACAAGAACGCGGACGGCTCACTGACACTGTACATCCAGAAGGGTAGCCCCGGTGCGGACAAGGAATCCAATTGGCTTCCGGCACCGGACGACAAGATCTATCTCGTGATGCGCCTGTACTGGCCGAAGACGGAAGCGCCTTCGATCCTGCCGGCAGGAGAAGGGGCGTGGCAGCCACCCGGCGTGAAGCGGGTCTCGTAGGAGGCGCCGAACGCCGACGGAAAATCTCCCGCAAGCCCACCGGTTCCAACATGTGCAAAGGACGCGCCAGATGGCCCCGACGAAGTCGAAGCGGTAGCGTCGCCTTAACTTTGGAGGGGACAGGATTGGCCATGATGGGGCCGGTTTATGCTGCAGTCGACAGGCTGGCCATGCAATTGGAAAACACTCTTTGACGTGTCCACACCAACATGAATAATTTGTTCCACGGACGGCCTCCCTCGATTGAGCTTTCAACGAACTCATTCTGGCACATCGCGATGCCGTTGGGAGCCGTCCACCCCAACAGGCGACACCGAGCCCGATCTTGAAGTCGACCCCTCTCACCTTGCGAAGCCGATGCCAAGACCGGCTGAGACCTGCGCGTCCTTTTCCTTGAGGACTTGAACCGTCGTCTCATCGCCATGAATGAGAGGCTGCGATCGCAACCGCAGTTTCAGCGCATCATAGATGCGGTGCAGATGCTTCTCGCTGGAGCCGACCACCCAGTGAGCGAGAGCGCCCCGGCTGATCGGCACGCCGGCCGCTCCAATGTCTGCGCCACGCGGTAAAGCGGTGTGCCGTCGACGTTTGTGAACGAGCGCGAAAGCAGCGTCGAAGCGGTAGCGATGCTGCCTGGCAGGGGCTGCTTCGGCATAGGCGCGGTCACGACGGGCGTGTTGATCCCGGTGCGGTCGCAATGGCGGCAGGCATATTTGAACCGGACGTTCTGCAGGACCTTTGCCTTGACTTCGATATGAAGCTGCTCGGTAACAGCCTCGCCCATGCGATGCATCTGACCCTGGCAGCAGGGACCAGACTTTTGATCGTCGGGGAGGTCATATTCGACGCGCTCGCGTGGCAGGTCTTCCGGCAGAGGTCTGCGTCCGCGCTTCTTTCCCGTTTGGCCTTCTACCGCTGGCAGGCCGGTGTCCGGAAGCTCGACAACATCGCCTGCCTCGCTCCTGCACCCAGAGGTGACTGTCGAGAGCATGAGTGAACCCGGCCTAAGCATCATCGAGCGCAATCGGTTCATAGAGACAATGCCGCTCGCTGGCTTCCCGGCATGCGCCAAGCCCGAGGCGCTGGCGAACCTCGTCAAACCTGTACGACTGCCGGAATGCGAAGCGGGGAGGATGAACCCTCTGGGGCGGCCATAGACAGCCGTGCAATGCGTTTGCGCGCCGAACGCGCGGCAGTCAGAGATCGATGGACCTGATACTTACGAGTAGCATCCGCAAGCCCGGCTGCGCCGCTTCCCGCAGCGCGCTCTCCAAGGGGAACCATCGCGTCTTTCGAACATCCTTCTCCGGAACTTGTCTGCTATCCTCGAGACCTGAAGAAGATGGACGGCCACGTGGTATTGGTTGGGACTCGTGTCCTTCCGATACGAAAACGTACCGAACGCGGTCTTGTCGACGACGCCTGCGACCCCGGCCTCCTCGAACGCCTCTCTCAGCGCCGCGGCGCTGCTAGTCTCACCCTCGTCGAGGTGCCCCTTCGGAATGCCCCATCGACCGTTCCGTCGACCGCCTACAAAAAGGATTTCAACTCCACCGTTTTCGCTCCGACGATAGCAAAGGGCACCAGCCTGCGCGACACCGCGACCAGACATGGTTTTCGCAAGTTCCGTCTCGGCGTTTTCGTTGAGCATCGTCTGCCTCCGGTTTCGAAGCCCGCGCAAGCTAGCCGGGCGACGTTCGAGAGTCCGGTTCGCTTCATCAGGTCGTGACGCGACCGAACTATGACAGGACCTCCAGCGTTGATGAGCATCCAATCAGAATGGAGCCTGCCTTGCCATCGGAAATCGAAATCAAACTCGACCTCTCCAACGAAGCCCTTGAGAGCCTTTTGCGTTCCGATCTTCTCGGAGAGCCTGACGACGCACTGCAGCAGTCCTCGACCTACTTCGAAACGGATGATCGTCGGCTGTCGCAGAAGGGGTTCTCTCTGCGTATCCGCTCTACCGGCGCTTCCCACGTCCAGACTGTGAAGGCATCCGGACCGGCGAAATCACTGTTTGTCCGTTCAGAATGGGAGACTCCCATTGAAGGCAATGAACCCCTCCTCGACCATACGAGTCCTCTCACAGGCGAGTTCGGACCGGAACTTGAGGTGGAAGCCGCTTTCACCGTGTTCATTGAGCGCCGCGTCTGGAACATCGAATTGAACGGCTCTCGGCTGGAGGTGGTCGTCGACCGGGGAGACGTAGTGTCTGGCGACAGGCGCTCGCCAATTCAGGAAATCGAAGTCGAACTGAAGGACGGCGATACGAAGGACCTGTTCGTATTCATTCGCAAGATCGACGCGATCGCACCTTTCCGGTTCGGCATTCAGTCCAAGTCCGAACGGGGTCTTGCGCTTCTGGACAGGCAGCAATTCATGTTCAAGGCAGAGCGCCTCGATCTCGACCGAAACATCAAAACCTCTGCCGCCTTTCGAGAGATCGCCGCGTCCTGCTTTCGGCAGTTCCGTCTCAACGAAGAGATCCTTCTCCAGCGACGAAATTCGGAAGGTCTTCATCAGGCGCGGGTAGCTCTGCGGCGTTTCCGCTCTGCGTTCTCTCTGTTCAGGCCGCTCCTGATGGGCGACGAGCCGAAAATGATCCAAGAGGAGCTTCGCTGGCTCGCGGGCGTCCTGGGCGAAGCGCGAAATCTCGATGTCCTGCTGATGAAAGCAAAGGACCCCGACCTTCGGGCCAAGCTCAAGAATGCCCGCAACAAGGCCTACGGCGACGCCGTCGAGGCTCTGGAATCGGCGAGAACTCGCGCGCTGATGCTCGATTTGAACGAGTGGCTTCAATGTGACCTCGATCGCTCTGTCGGGAGCGCAGCTTCCGAGGAGACATCGGCTTCGGAGTTTGCCGCGAAGGCGCTCGAGAAGAGGCGCAGGAAGTTGAAAAAGCACGGCAGTGCGCTGGCTGAGACCGACGACGAGCATCGTCATCAGGTCCGCAAGGACGCTAAGAAGCTTCGCTACGCGGCCGAATTCTTCGGATCGCTCTTCAATGACAAGCGCGGCACCCGCCGACACCGGAAATTCGTCGCAGCGATGGAGGAGCTGCAGGACCATCTTGGAGCACTGAACGATCTTGCAACCGGACCGAACGTGCTCGAGCAGCATGGACTGGCCGGCCACCCTTCTCGGGAGTCGGTCGTTTCCCACGAGGACAAGAGTGCGTTGATCGACATGGCACAGTCCGCAGTAGATGAGGTTGTGGACACCAAGCGTTTCTGGCGCTGACATGAGGGCCGCTCTGAACCTTGAGCCACGGAACCTCGGTCTATTCAGCACGTTCGAAAAAACGTTCATGAAACATGAGCCGGCCCGATGAATGAGATTGACGTCTATCCGAAGCCAATCCAGCAGTATGGCGCATTGTGTTTCCGAAACACACCCAAGGGGCCACGGGTGCTTCTCATCACGACACGAGACACCAAGCGCTGGATGATCCCGAAGGGCTGGCCGATTTCGGGTCTGAAGCCGCGCAAGGTCGCCGAACGTGAGGCTTGGGAGGAAGCGGGCGTCATCGGCAAGGCGACTAAAAAGGCCTTCGGGGAGTTCGTCTATGACAAACTGATGCAGGACGGAAGTAGAGCGCGACCGGTCGTTGCCGTCTTCCTGTTGGAGGTCCGGCGTTGCCGAAAGCGTTTTCCGGAGATGGCGGAGCGAGAGTCCTTGTGGCTGACGCCATCTGAGGCCGCCCGCCGCATCGAGGAACCGGATCTCGAGCGCCTGCTGCTGAAGTTTGGACGGATGGTCGAGCGCGCCGGACGACTTCGCTAGCTCGATCGATCGCGGCGAATTCCGGTTCCGCCCTTCGCCGGCGGCGAGTTCCTGGAATATGCCGGCGCAGGCGCCGCGTTGCTATCCAACTGCGATCCGTCGCCGACGGAGTGAACTTGGCGAAGTCCTGACACTGCGAAGGAGGCGAGCTCACGAGCTGACAGCTCACACTGGTTTGAAGGCAGTGCGCCAATAATTCTGGGGTCCCAAAAGGAGATGATGGATGCGCAAAAGCAGGCAGCGGCCACGTCAACATTCCTCGGACCGAACTCTTCAGTCGCGATGCCGGTGGAAACGAGCTGCCTCACATACGCCTCAAGTCGCTTCAGATGGTCTCTGAATGATGGCCAACTGCCGTCTGCGGCGAGAACAACGAGGTCGAACATCCGGCTGTCGCCGTGACGTGCCTGCAGCATCAGGCGGTGTTGTCCGAGCGCGGTTTCTTTCAGCCGGTTCGCCGCACTGGTGAGCTCGACGTCGGCAGACAGCGTGAAGCAGAGATCGGTTTCGAAGAAATTCCCGGCAATGGCATCCAAAATCGCCGCCTTGGAGGGGAAGATCTTGTACACGCTTGCCGGCGACTTCCCCAGCAGTCGAGCGATATCGGCGACGTTTGTTTTCGATGGCCCGTACAGCCGGCATGCTGCCGTGCCGGCTTGGATGATCGAGGAGATGTGATCAGCTCTCGGCTGGTTTTTTACAGGCGTGCCAACGTCCATTTGCCAATCCTATCTGGTCCGCATGCTGGACGGCTCTCAGACCGCTCTGATCGAGGCGGCTGACGATTAGTACGCAATCTGACCATCCACCATCTTCCCTCCATTCGAGGAGAGTTCCCGCTTCAGGATTTCTCGCGCCTCCGGGCTGATGACCGCGACTGGAGCCGCAACGGCGACGCGCGCTGCCGAGCCGGCGAAATTGGCAGCCGTCATGCCGATCTGATCGGCAACGCTCGCCTTTCCGCCCTCGAGGCTCTGCCCTGCCAGCCGCCGCCCGAGCAGGCGCACGATCTCGGGACTGTCGGCGAAGGCATTGTGGCCGAGCGGATCGTTCGTCGCGACGGCGCTGGTGTCGATGACGGAAACGCCGAGTTCGTCGAGAAGAGGCGCATAGGGTCTGAGATCGGACCCGCCGACGCGGCTGACGCCACCCGATAGCCAGCTCGACATCTCCAGCGCCTTGTCTCGTGTCGACGTCAGGATCACGAAGTGCGGCCGCTTCGGCCCCATCTCGGTGAACTGGCGACGGAACACGTCGATGTCGATGTCCGGCGAAGCAAGGACGACGTTTTTGACCTTCGCAGGAATGGACTTCTCTCTCATGGCGACCCCGCGCAGCGCCTCCGCGGCAAGCCACCCACCCATTGAATGCGCGAGGATGGTCACGTCAGAGACGTCGGGGCTCTTCACCGCCTGGAGGATTAGATCCTCGAGGGCGCGGCGCGAGTAGTTGGCGCTCTCCTTGTCGTAGAGGTAGTCGAACACGCGCCCTCTGGACGGCCAGGTGAAGAGGATCGGTGCGGCGTCGGTCCCCGAGTCATGGACGATCTGTGCGAAGCGGAAAACCGCGTCTGCATAAGTGTTGTTGAATCCATGAACGAAGATGATGACCTGATGCTTCGCATTTCGGTTCTTCCTGTACCAAGCAAAAGCCTGGCCCTCAGATTGCACCTTGGCGACCTGCGTGACCGCGAACTCCTTTTGCGGATTTGGAGGCATGCGGGACGGCCACTGCACCTCTCCGATCTTTCGCTTCCGGTCGGGGGGGATGGAGACGTCGACGCTGTTAAGCGATATCGCCGTCCCGCGGTCGCCGGAAAAGAGCTTGCCAGGATCCTCTGAAGGTTTTCGTGTCGTGGCAACGAGCATGGTGACCCGGCTCGTATCTGTTGGGGCCACGGCGAGAGGCTGGAGGACATTCTGCACCCGGGTGGCACACCCCGATGTAACGATCGATAGGGCCACAAGGACCGGGATGGCGCGGCCCGAGTGGGGAGTGATCGCCTTTGCGAACCCAAACCCGGTGAGACCCTGGGCAATGCGCCCAGGGAGTGAGAGGAATGTGGTCATCTCAGTTCTGCTCGGCTTCGCGAGGAATCCGGAACCAGGCGACGTAGAGCGCCGGCAGGAAAAGAAGCGTCAGCGCCGTGCCGACGACGATCCCACCCATCATCGCGTAGGCCATGGGGCCCCAGAAGATCTCGTGCGAGATCGGAATGAGCGCCAGCGTAGCGGCGGCCGCGGTGAGCATGATCGGCCGCATCCGGTGTTCGGTCGCCTCCACCACCGCCTTCCATGCCGACATTCCCTCTGCGCGCAGCTCCTCGATCTGCACGATCAGGATCACGGAGTTGCGGATGAGGATTCCGACCAGCGCAAGCACGCCCAGGAGTGCGACGAACCCGAGCGGCGAGTTGCTGGCGAGCAGCGCCACGACGACGCCGATGAGGGCGAGCGGCGCTACCGAAAAGACCAGGAACAGCCTGTGGAAGCTCTGAAGCTGGATCATCAGCAGTGTCGCCATGATGACGAACATAGCCGGCGCCACCTTGGCGATCGGACCCTGCGACTTGGCGCTCTCCTCGACCGCGCCGCCGACCTGGACGGAATACCCGGCCGGCATCGTCTTTTCGAAAGCCGAAACCTTGTCGGAGAGCGCCTTCACGACGGTCGCCGGCTGCGTCGCGTCGCCGATCCCGGCCTTGATCGTGATGGTCGGTATTCTGTCACGCCGCCAGATCGTCGGCTGTTCGAGCTCGTAGTGGAAAGTTGCGACCGATGACAGCGGGACGGACTGGCCACTGCTGCTTTGCAGTTGCAGGTCAAGCAGGGTGTCGATCGAGCCGCGCTCCTTTTCCGCGGCACGCCCGATGACGTCGACGAGATAGATGTCGTCGCGGACCTGCGTTACGGCATTTCCCTGGACGACGGTGTTGAGCGCCATAGCGATGTCCTGTGACGACACGCCGAGCTGTCGGGCCTTGTCCTGCAGCACGTCTATCTTCACGACACGGGCCGGTTCGTTCCAATTGAAGGCAAGGTTCCGGAGAGATGAATGGGCGCCGACGATCGAGCCCAGCTTCTGTGCCAGCTCGCGGACCGTCTGCAGATTTTCGCCGGACACGCGGTACTGGATCGGCTTGCCGACAGGAGGACCGATGTCCAGAAGCTTCACGTAGGCGTCGGTTCCCGGAAAGGTCTTCTGAAGGTAGGCTTCCATCTGCTGCTTCAGCTTGTCGCGAACGTCCAGTCCTTTGGCGACGATGACCGTCTGGCCGAAGGAGACGTCGGCCGGCTGGACGTCGAAGGAGAGAAGGAAGCGCGGCGCACCCCTGCCGACATATGTCGACCAATGCTCGACGCCAGGATTGCCGGCCAGTATCTCACGCTCGAACTGGCCCATCTGGCGGCTCGTTTCGGCGATGGAGCTGTTCTGTGGCAGGTTCCAGTCGACGATCAGTTCCGGACGGTCGGAGCTCGGGAAGAACTGTTGCTGCACCATCGACAGGCCGGCGATCGAACCCGCGAAGAGAAGGACCGTTGCGACGATCGTCATCCAGCGCCAGCGCAGGCAGAATTGCAGAAGGCTGGAAAACACTTTGGCAAACCGACCCTTGTGTTCGGCGTGCTTCTTCATCGTCTTCGGTAGAATGGTCACCCCGATCAAGGGCGTGAACACGACCGCGACCACCCACGAAACGATCAGCGAAACTGCAATGACGACGAACAGGGTGAAGGTGAACTCGCCGGCATTGCTCTTGTTGAAAGCGACGGGGATGAAGCCCGCGACGGTCACGAGCGTGCCCGTCAGCATCGGGAAGGCCGTGGATGTGTAGACGTAGGTGGCCGCCTTCGTGAGACTGTCTCCCGCTTCCAGCCGTGCCACCATCATCTCGACGGCGATCATGGCGTCGTCGACGAGGAGGCCGAGCGCGATGATCAGCGCTCCGAGCGAGATGCGCTGCAGCGATATGCCGGTGTAGAACATGACCATGAAGGTGATGGCGAGAACGAGCGGGATCGCGATCGCAACGACCAGACCGGCCCTCATCCCGAGGCTGATGAAGCTGATCGCGAGCACGATCGCGACTGCCTCGAACAGGGCTTTCGTAAAGCCGCCAACCGCCTCGTCAACCACTTTCGGCTGGTCGGAGACCTGTTCGACGGAGACGCCGACCGGGAGGTCCTGCACGATCTTGCTCATCGTCTTTTCAAGCGTTTCCCCGAAGGCGAGCAGGTTGCCGCCCGTCTTCATGCCGATCGCCAGCCCGATGGCGGGCTTTCCGTTGAAGCGGAAGAGCGACGTCGGCGGGTCGACGTAGCCACGGGTGATCGTTGCGACGTCCGTCAGCGGGAAGAAGCGGTCGTTGACCCTAAGATTGATTCCACGCAACGTGTCTTCGGAGATGAAGCGCCCGCCGACCCGCAAGGCGACCCGCTCCGATCCGGTTTCGATAAATCCGGACTGGGTGACGGCGTTTTGCGCCTGCAGCGTGGCGATGATGGCGGAACGGTCGATGCCGAGGGCGGCGATCTTGCGGGTGGAGAATTCGAGGTAGATCACCTCCTCCTGCGCACCGACGATGTCGACCTTGCCGACGTCGGCAATCTTGAGGATCTGCGTCCGGGCATTTTCCGCGAAATCGCGCAGTTCCCTCTGGCTAAGTCCGCCGTTGCTCGTGAAAGCGAAGATGTTGCCGTAGACGTCGCCGAACTGGTCGTCGAAGAAGGGACCGACCACGCCTTGGGGGAATTCGTGCTTGATGTCGTCGACCAGGTTGCGGACGCGCGACCAGGTGGGCTTCACGTCCCGCGCGTTCGTATCCGGCAGCAGGTCGACGAAGACGGTCGTCTGACCGGCGGTCGTGATGCTGCGGGTATGTTCGAGGTTGTCCAATTCCTGCAGCTTCTTTTCGATGCGGTCGGTGACCTGCTGCGTCACCTCCTCCGCGGACGCTCCCGGCCATTGAGCCTGGATCACCATCGTCTTGATCGTGAAGGATGGGTCTTCTTCGCGGCCGAGCCCGAGATAGGCAAAGGCGCCCGCTACCGCAAACATGATCATGAAATACCAGACGAGCGAACGATGCTCGAGCGCCCAATCAGAAAGGTTGAATTTATTCACGGGCGTGGCTCCTGTCCGAGTTGCACTTTCTGTCCATCGGTGAGTTCATCGACCCCGGCGACGACGATCTCTTCTCCTTCCCGCAGGCCCGCTTGAACCAGGACATAACGGGGGGCGGATGCCGGGCCATCGAGTTCAACCGCCCTCAGGGCGACCTTGGCCGTGGAGCGATCCACCACCCATACCTGGCTGGTACCGCCTTCGTGGCGGATGGCGGAGAGCGGCAGCGTGATCGCCTGCTTCTTTTCCCCGACAAGCGGTGTCGCAGTGACCACGGCGCCCAGGCGGAAGATGTCCGGCGCCTGATCGATCCCAATCTTCAGCCGATAGGTGCGGGTATTGGGATCGGCCTGCGGTGCGATCTCGCGGACCACGCCAGTCGCCTGGATCCTGCTGTCGAGCTGGAGGGCGACGTTGAAGCGGTCGTCCAGGCGAACGCGACTGAACTGCGCTTCCGGCACGTCGACGACCACGTCGCGCTGCTCGAGGCGTGCCAGTTTCAAGACCGGTTGGCCGGCAGAAACGGTCTGGCCCATTTCTGCGGACGTGGCGGTCACGACGCCATCGAACTCGGCTTTCAGCTCGGCGTAGCCTAGCTGCTCGCGCGCCTTCGCAAGGCTCGCCGTCGCTTTCGCAGCATTGGCGGTAGCCGACTTGAGTTGCTGTTCGGCAAGATCGTGATCGGCGACGCTTGCTGCGCTGCTCTGCATAAGCTTTCGCTTGCGCGTTTCGGTCGTCGCGGCGTTCTCCAACTGCGCCTCTGCGTTGCGGAGTTCGGCCTCCGCGCTCGTGACCGCGAGCTGCAGAGTGAGCGGATCGATTTCCGCCAGGACATCGCCCTTGTGCACAAGATCGCCGACATCGACCTTGCGCGAGACCATTCGCCCGAGCGTCCGAAACGCCAGGTCGGTCTCGATGCGGGCTCGCACCACGCCGGGCAAACTTGCGATTTTATCCTGTTCGGCCGCTGCCATGACGACTTTGACAGGACGGGGAGCCGTCTCCTCCCCTGCGACGGAGTTCTGATCGCAGCTTGCAAGCAGCGACACTGACAGAAGAAGCGGGAGAGAGGCGCATATGCGATTGAGGGTCATCTCACTTGCCTTCCCAGGCGACTGCCTGGCCTTCCTTGAGGAATTTTCCGCCTTCGGTGACGATCAGGTCGTGTGCGGCGACGCCGCTGGTCACGACGAAATCGCTCTGGCGGTATCGGTCGACCGAAATCGTCCGGAGCGAAACGGAATGGTTTTGGGTGTTGACGAGCCACACGGCGGGTTCGCCTTCGGCTGATGCGATCGCGGTATAGGGCAGGACGATGCCGTCGCGCGGCGAGGCGCGCAGCTTGCCGACGACAGGCGTTCCGAGCGGCCATGGCGCGCCGTCCTGGAGCCCCACCTTGATCCGGATCGTGCCTGCCTTGGCGTCTATGACGGGCGAGACCTCGCGGATGCTGGCGTGGACGTCGCCCGACGGGTCGGAGACCGGTGCGACCTCGACATCATCAAGCGGCCGGCCATCGAGAAAGAATGCCTCGAAGACGTCGAACACCGCATCCCGCGGTCCATCATGGGCGAGCGTGAAGGCCGACTGCGCTGCTGATACGACCTGCCCGGCTTCGACGCCGCGCGCCGTGATGATGCCGTCGGCATCCGCTTTCAACTCGGTGTAGGAGAGCGCATCCTCGGCCGTCGCGAGCGCGGCCTCGGCGGCCTCGAGCGAAGCCTGCGCACTCAGCAACTCCTGCTGCGCATCGTCAAAGACCGCCCGCGGAACAGCCTGAGACTGCAGGAGCGATTTCGCCCGGTCGAAGGCGAGTGTCTTCTGTCTGGCGACGGCCTGCGCCGACTCCAGCGCGGCCTGGGCGACGCTCACGTCGGCCTGTTGTTCGGTGTCGTTGAGCCGCGCCAGAACGTCGCCGGCGTGAACATGCGATCCGACGTCGACCCTTCTCTCCAGAACCCGGCCGCTGACGCGAAAGGAAAGTTCGGTCTGAACCCTCGCCTTCACCTCGCCGGTGATTTCCGCACCCGGCTGATACTCAGCCTTCGACGCCGCAACGACGCGGACCTGCTGTGGCGGCGGCGCCACTTCAGCTTTCTCTTCGCAGGCAGCCAGAACTACGCAGGCGAGACCAATTCCCAGCAATCGAAAGGACTGCATTTTTTGCTCCTAACAGGCCATCGCCCGATGTTGACAACGCCCACTTAATTGGTAAAGTAGACGATGTCAACATATCAGGGTCAAAAATGTTGACACACGCAACATCGAGAAAAGATGAGCGGTGACGGTCAAATCGCGGCTGCCACTGCGGATCGCGCCACCACCAAGGATCCTGAGCGGGCCGCCAAAGGTGTCTCCGGATATCCCCAAAAAATTCAAAGGGATGTGATGAAACGAGTTGAAAAGAAGACATCGAGGGCGGAGCGCAAGGCAAGGCGTCCTGACGAAATACAGGAGGCCGCGTTCGAGGAGTTCGCGGCGAAGGGGTATGCGGCGACGCGGGTCGAAGACATCGCAGCCCGACTGGGGATAACAAAGGGAACGATCTACTTCTATTTCCCGACAAAGGAAGTTCTTTTCCAGGAAACGTTTCGCTGCGCCTCCACGTCATCCGCGGACCTGTCGACCGCCATCGGCAGCCTTCGTGGATCCTGCGCCGACCGGATACGTGGCCTGCTGCTGATCTTCTATGAAAGCACGGCCAACGACCGAAAGATTAGGGAACTCCTGCGCCTGTCCCTCGCCGAAGGCACTCGCTTTCCCGAAGCGGTCGATTGCTATCATGGCCGCTTCATCACGCCGACGCTTGCTGTCCTCGCGCCCCTAATCGAGCAAGGCGTGAAATCGGGAGAGTTTTGCCAACACGCGGCRRCCWATGCGCGGGACGTGCTCGCGAGTTCGATTTTTCAAGTTGCCGTCTGGCGCCTCATGTTTGCGGATCGAACACCGTTCGACGACAAGGCGCTTCTTGAGGCGCACATCGACCTCGTGATGAGCGGGCTCATGCAGCATTCGGAACGCAGATGCTGATTTGGTGAACTGTGTCAGAGCGGACGGAGCTTCGCATTCTTCGATGCGTGGCAAGGCCGGATGCGTCATGCGACGTCCGGCCTGAGCCTCCCGTGCCGTGCGGATTCTAATTCCCGCCAGGCCGGCGACCTTAATTCGGCGGCGGGACTTCGCCCGTGACCACGATATTTTCCTGGATCTTATAGACGATACGCAGATTGGCGGCAGCGGCCTGAAGCCAGCCGACCGCATCTTCGGACGTCCATGCCGCACCCTCCGGCGGCAGGTTCTCAAACAGGCCGACGATCAAAGGATTCACAGACTGGGAGCTGCTATGGTCGCCCCTCTGGGTCGTTCCGCCCTCTCCGCCCCCGCCGACGGTCGGGTTCGAAAAGCTCTGATCGGAAGAGCTCGCATATACCTCGCCGGAAGAGCCTGAAGACCTGGCGAGAGACGAACCCGAAGAGCCGCCGTGATGCGAACCCGGCAACGCCGCGTTGGCAGAGCCCCCGCTGCCTTGGGATGAACTCGAAGACGCTATGCCAGAGGATTTCGTCGTGGATCCAGACTGATCTCCAGAGGAAGAATACGTCGTTCCACCTGTGCTCGAGGCGGCCGCAGCACCGACGGCGACGCCTGCCGCATACCCGCCCAGGACGTAGGCCTCGCGGCGATAGTATCCACGGCCGTATCCGCGCCCATAATCTCCCCCACCATAGTCAGCGCGGCCGTGATCGCCGCGGCCGTAGTATCCGCGGCCAAAGTATCCGTTGCCGTTTCCAGAGACCTTGAGATCGCCGGAATTGTTGACGGTGAGGTTGCCTGAGTCCTTTGCGACGATACTGCTTCCGGAGTTCATGAAGGTGCGGTTGCCGTTGATGTTACCGCCCGAACTCACCGTGTTGCGGATGTTCCCGGACAGATTGCCACGTCCACGGCCGGGTCCTTCCGCCAATCGCCCCTTTGCGCCACCGACAATTGGCATACGAGTGCGAGGGCTCACAGGTAGACGTTTCTGCGCGCTCACCGGCGGCCGACCGTGGCTCGCCATGGGCGGACGCGGGGTGCGACCTATCTGCGGACGTGGGAACCCGCCCGGCCCTCCCGACGGGAAATGGGGTGGCCCTCCAGACGGCAGGGGCGGCGGACCACCGGGCGGCGGCGCAAACTGACCGAAGGCAACGTCCGATGTGATGGCCGTCAAAGCGAGAAAAGCAAGGCAGGTGCGCTTTAGATAGCTCATCACTTGCTTCCTTCCGTTCCCGACGCGACGGCTGGCGTCAGGTCGATCTTTTTCACACCCGCGGGAGGTTCAAAGATGAATTCGGAGTCGGACAGAGGGGACTTGGTCTGCCAACTCGTGAATTCGGCAACGAAGCTTGGTTGCCCCTGCAGCAACGGGTAGGTGACGACCAGACGATGCGGCGTCGCCGCGGCATTCTTCTCGACCCACAATTCCAGATCGATGCCAGACTTCTGAGAGAAAAACAGATGCTGGCACTCGACGCCGTCCACGTTGGCCGTCCCGACCTGCCAGGCGGCCATGGCATCGCCCAACAGGACTTTGTCCGGAGAGTCTGCAAAAAGGACGCCGAGCGGAAAATCGACGTCCAGCTTGGTGGTAACCTCGTTGAGCGCAGATGGTATGTCGCCCGAGGCCGGGATGGTCACGTACTTCTTGCTGTCGGGAAAGTAGACCGAGGCCGCCTTGCCGTCGTAGAACAGATCGTGCTTGCCGTCGTCGCCGGCAAACTCGACGGCGATCCGGTCTGGACGGCGCACGGTGATTTGCATCGTATGGAAGATGTGAAGCGGTTGTCCGGACTGATCCAGGTAAATGCTGATCGTTCTCGCCGTGATCCTCAGGTCCCTGGCAAGGAGCGTCTTTCCCATCTGCGAAACGGCGGTCGCGGCCTCGTCGCTGATCGCCGGTTTTATCGGCGGGGTCGGCTCATCCGCTCGGGCTGTCGGCAGCACGGCGAATCCTAAGCACATGCCGAGCGCAGTAGTCTGGACGGCGTTCCGCAGTATCGCAGTCATTCCACGCACGCATGCGCCGTCGACAGAGCGGTTCGTGGCCACCGAAGGTCGCCGGGCCTTCGTGAGGGCCTGCCGCAAACCATTACAGACTTTCATGTTCATTTCCTTTGACACAGACGAGATAACGCGAGCCCAACTGTGGCTCGTCGCGAGGTAGAGTTGGTCCGGAGTTGCTGGAGCGTTTCTGTCGCACGGCGCCGCAAAGGGTGTCGTCCGTCCTCGATCCTACTGCATGAACCAGCCGTGGCTCACGACCAGCGACTGACCGGTCACGGCATTGGACTTGGCGGCGGCGAAATAGAGAACGGCGTCGGCCACGTCATCGGTGCTGGTAAACTCGCCGTCAACCGTGTCCTTGAGCATCACCGTCTTGATTACCTGCTCCTCGCTGATGCCGAGCTCCCGCGCCTGTTCGGGGATCTGCTTGTCGACGAGCGGCGTGCGCACGAAGCCGGGGCAGACCACGTTGGCCGTGACGTTGTGCTCGGCCCCTTCCTTTGCCAGTACCTTGGCCAGTCCGATCAGTCCGTGCTTCGCCGTGACGTAGGGCGCCTTCAGCTTCGACGCTTCCTTGGAGTGTACCGAACCCATGTAGATCACCCGGCCGTATTTGGCGGCATACATGTGCTTGAGGCAGGCGCGTGTGGTCAGAAAGGCACCGTCGAGATGGATCGAAAGCAGCTTTCTCCAGTCCGCAAAGGGAAAGTCGACCAGCGGCTTGACGATCTGGATGCCGGCGTTGCTGACTAGCACGTCGATCTTGCCGAGTCTCGAAATCACGTCACCAACGGCTTTTTCCACCTGCTCCTCGTCGGCGACGTTCATTGCCACGGCGAAGGCGTCGCCGCCCTTGGTTTTGATCTCGGCGGCCGCTTTGTTCGCGGCGTCGAGATTGAGGTCGGCGATCACGGGAATGCCGCCTTCGGCTGCGAAGCGAAGCGCGATTTCCTTGCCGATGCCGCTCGCGGCTCCGGTGATAATCGCTACTCTTCCATCAAATCGAGACATGGATAGTTCCTTTCAGTTGCAGGAGATCAGCCGTTTTGGAGGTAGTCGAATACGACCTCGCCGAGGCCGAGTGTCAGGTCGGCGACATAGTGGCTGGCGGACGTGACCTCGCGCACGGGTAGACGCGCGACGTCGCACATCGCGTGTTGGAACAATTGCAGGGCTGCCGGCCCGGCCCATGCGCCCTTCAGCATCACATCCTCGAGATAGTAGCGCACGAGTTCGCAAATCCGGGGCGAACCGTCGACGTGCGGGATGACCTTCAGCACGAAGGCGGGCTTTGCCATCGCCTGTGCGAGCGGCTCCAGCGGAAGCTCGCGATGCTTGTAGCCCATGGTCGCCGTGACGCACAGAACCGAGCCATAGTGGAGCGTTCCGACGAGCGTCTCCTGCTCGTGCGACAGCTTCGGCGTGGCCAGCTTCTTCGGAAAGCCCCAGATCTCGCGGCCGCCAGCGATCGGCGAGTTGTCGTCGAGATACATGGCATGCACGTAACTGCCTTCCTGCACCTTGCCGGATGGCGTCGTGAAGCGCACCGGAATGACCTGCCCGGTTTCCGTATAGTCGCCGAAGCCGGTCGAATCCGGCATGCGAATGAATTCATAAGCGACGGTGTCGCCGATCGCTTCCAGCGGCTCCGGGACGATGGCGCGGAGAGCCTCCGGATCGGTCCGGTAGTTGATGACGACAAATTCGCGGTTGTAGAACTTGTAGGGTGGCCTCGGATAGGCCGGGTTGTTGAACGGCATCGCGAAGGCATTTTCGCGGACTGCTGCGATCTTCATGGTCGTGCTCTTCTCTTTGGTGAAAACTCAATCGAAGTCGAAAATGGCGACGCCATCCGGCGTGCCGGACCGCTGCAGCACCTCGGGGTGTCGCAATGTTCGAAGGGCGTCGTTGTAGCCGGAGGCCCAGTGCTCCTCCATCGTCAGCCGGGAGAACTCGTAATCCTTAGAGCTCGCTTCGTATTTCTTGGCGCGATATATGAGCTGTACGATGTTGTAGACCTTCTCGTCGGCCTGATCGACGAGCAGCTTGATCTCCGGATCGGCTTGCAGCAGCGCGTCCTGCGGGACGAGCTCCACGAGATGGCCGAGTGCGCGACGCAGGCGGTGCTGCGTCTTGAAATGGTCGGTCGCAGCGCGTGTGCGGCTCGAGAAGCGGATATCCTTCTGGCGCAGTTCTATTCCTGGCAGGTCACGCGGGAACTCGCCACTCGCGCTCCAGAGATCGACCTGAAAGGCCAGCGTGTCCTGGCGCGGCGCGTTATCGAGGACCCATTGCAGGGGCGTGTTGGAGATGAGGCCGCCGTCCCAGTAACACTCGCCGTCGATCCTCGTGGCCGGGAAGCCAGGCGGCAGGGAGCCGCTCGCCATGATATGTTCGGGGCGGATATCGTGGGTCGTGGTGTCGAAATACTCGAAGTTGCCGGTGCGTACGTTGACGGCGCCGACGCTGAAACGCATGGCGCCCGTTTTGATGCGGTCAAAGTCCACCAGCCGTTCCAGCGTCGCCTTCAGCGGTGCGACGTCGTAAAAGCTTTCCGCTTCGATGCTGCCGGCCGATGAAAAGAAAGGCGGCACCGGACGGGGCGTGAAGAAGCCCGTCGCGCCATCCATTAGGGTGGCGAAGGCGTGTGCCTGATTGAGCAGGCCACGCGCGAAATCACCCTGGAGGCCTATCGCCCCCAGCATGGTCGAAAACAGAGTTGGCATCCCGGCAGCTGGGGCCGTTACCGTCTCCCAGAAGCTCCGGAGCGCCTCCACTCGTCTTTCAGGTGGATTTCCCGCGATCAGGGCACTGTTGATGGCGCCGATGGAGATGCCGGCGACCCAGTCGGGATGCAGATCGGCTTCGGCCAATGCCTGATAGACGCCCGCCTGATATGAACCGAGCGCCCCTCCTCCTTGCAACAACAGCGCGATACGCTCGAACGGGGGGCGTTCCATCAGGCGGTGCGTCTTGTTTTTGACGGCGGCCATGCAGTTTACCTCTGTTGTTAATCCTGCCGCCGTTCCAAATCGACCGCAGCCCATGTTGACGCCGCCCACTTAGGCGCTAGAGTGGACATTGTCAACATGCAATGGCAGAATGTTGACATAAGCAACTTAGCAATCTAAACGGATGGCATGACCAAAGACATTTCCACGAAAGACCAGCGCCCGTATCATCATGGCGACCTGCACAGGGCGATCGTAGAGGCCGCGCTCGACGTCCTGAGCGAGTCTCAAAGCACGGAATTTTCGCTTCGTGAGCTCGCCCGACGCGCGGGCGTCAGCCACAACGCCCCGTACAAGCACTTCGCCGACAAGCGCGAATTGCTGGCCGCCGTTTCGGCGGTCGGGTTCGAACTGCTGGCGAAGCGGATGGCCGAAGCGACCAAGGAACTCGACAGTCCGCGCGAGCGGCTAGCAGCCATGGCGAGCGCATATGTCTGCGGCGGCGTCAACAATCCGGCGCTCTACAGATTGATGTTCGGCGGCTACCTTGCCGGTCAGGACGATGGGCGTCCCGCGATCGAAAGAACTGCGGCCTACAACATGAAAGCCCTTGTCGTCGAGGCGATTTCCGACGGCGCTCTCGGGCGCCCAATTGCAGATACCGAGGCCAACACCCGCACGATCGATGGTGCGATTCTCGTTTTTTGGTCCCAGATGCACGGTCTAACTTTGCTGCTGGCGGACCGACTCGTCGGCCCCAGCGACAAGACAAAGGAGCTGACCGCGAACGTGCTGCAAGGAATGCTCGACGGATTGGTGAACAGCATCCCCGCGGTACCAGAAGGCGTATGGGTAGGTCCTCCGCTGGCGGGGTAGGATCATAGCCACGTCGTTGGTGAGCCCGTTCGTTCCGAAAGGCAAGTTCTCATGGACCCATACATCTCCGCCCTGATGGGCCTCGCCGGCGTCGTTATCGGCGGTCTCGCCTCGTTCGCCACCGCCTGGATGACGCACCGTTCACAAGTGAGGGAAAAACAGCGAGAGCTCGAGGCCGCCAAGCGGGAAAAGCTTTTTTCCGACTTCATAGCCGAAGCGACGCGACTTTACGCCGACGCGATAAGCCACCAGAAGGACGATGTTTCCGATCTCGTGCTACTTTACGCACTGGTCGCCCAGATGCGTCTGATCTCGTCGAGACGGGTCGTGGATGCAGCCGAACTAGCGATGGCAAGGATCGTCGAAACCTACCTGACCCCCAACCGTTCCCTTTCGGAAATGCGAGACCTTGCGCATTCCGGCGCGATGAACTTTCTTCTGGATTTCGGTGAGGCTTGCCGCGCGGAACTGGCGACCGGGCGAGCAGCCTCGGGAATGATGTTCCATGCACCTCGCGGACTAAAGCACGCTCAACATCCCACGGCTTCACTTTCATAACCCGACAAATCACCTGGTCGCCGTCAGGTACCAGACAACGGTAGCTTCTCGCTCGCGCGCTGGCACGACGATGTCGGCGACCGCAAGATCACCGAACTGACCGAGATCAGCGGTGGCGCGTCGCTGATGCTCTACGTCGACCAGATCCTGAAGCTCGAGAAGGAGAACAGGATCGTCGCCTTCGACGGACGTCCCAAGGACATGCTCGGCATGCCGTACGCCGTCCATATGCTGCGGACCGAGGAAGTCGCCGAAGCGATTCTGCGCATCTCGTATGTCGACGGGATGCTGGCCGCCGAACGCCTCCGTGACGAAGACAAGCCGCCCGCCGAAGAATGGCGTCTTGCTATCATGGAGTTGGTAGCGCTCGAACGCGGCGAAAATGTCCCTCGACCGAGTGGATGTACAAGATGCTGCGCATCGAGCACGAGGTCTCCGCGCTCAGCTCCTTCGGGCGGACGGGATGCGCCGCATGACGATTCGGAAGCAAGAACCAGGGACATCCTGAACTTCACCACGTGTTGGTAATACTAGAACTTGCAAGATAATAGCAGATGGGTGATCGCTCGATCCGGGACACAGGACACCCCGAGAATCCCATTGGCCCGTCAAGGCCGCCTTGATGTTTGGGACCTGTGTTGCGGAAACCATCTTGGCCAGCGTTCATGTGCGAACGGAACAACAGGCCGGACATATGGACGCAAGCAATCAGATCAAATTATCTCGAAATATCTTGCGAGTCGGGGGCCGTCCACATATGGGAGTCGAACCGACGGCACCTAAAATTGCATGACGTTTATGGAAGCCCTGGTTAATTACTTTCAACCCAGCGGCCTCGGGCGGCATCGCGCAGAACAGCACGGGGTTCAGTGCTCTTGCTTTTCTTTCGGCGGACCCGATCAGCGAACGAGGATCGCCATGTTATTCTTGACGCGGTGATTGAGCTCGTCGAGGAATACCTTCTGGTTCGTTTCGGCGAGTTTTCGATCGCTGATGTCCACCAGCATATTCAAGGTTGCATTCCAATCCCCAATGCCAAACTTACTCATGGGAGTAATATCTAGTGGATGGCGCATGAGGCGGTAATCCGGTTCGGCTCATCGTAGCTGCGCCTTGTCGCCAAGTCCCTTTCTACTCGGCCGCAATCCTACCAATCCGGCTCGCCGATTGAATCGTCTCCAAATCATGTAGCCGGACGCTCGGGCAAACCTTCTTGGCGATCTCGGTCAGGTGCTGATGATGCGTCAGATAGATTACCTGCCCACGCCCGGCCATCTCGGTGAACAACCGGAAGGCCTCCTCGGCGCGGAAGTCATCGAAGGTTTCCATGATGTCGTCGGCGATGAACGGGATAGGAGCGCGATTGGCGACGAACTCGTGATATCCCGCTACCCGAAGCGCGAGATAGAGCTGGAAGCGCGCGCCCTTGGAGAGTTCATCGGCGATCTTCGAACCGCCGTTCGCCGATACGGCGATGAGGACCTCCCCGTCCTTGCCGGGCTGCGCGGCGACGCCCGTGTAGGCTCCGCGGCTGATGGTCCTGAACGCCTCGGATGCCCTTGTCATCATCCCGCTCCGATGGCGATCTCTATAGAGCTTCAGTGCTTGCTCCGCGGCGGTTATCCCCGCGCGAAGCTCGAGGTAACGACCGGCGCGTTCTTCGATCTCCAGCAAAATGGTGCGCCGCTGCTCCTCGATTTCCGCGACGACGGAATCGCCGCCTATGGCGTCGAGCGCTTTCTGCATGGTGGAGCGCTCATGGAAGACGTCGTGACATTTTCTGTCCTGGTCTTCGAGGATTGGCGTCAGCAAGGCTAGCTGGCCCTCCAATTCTTCTCTATTCGCCGACGCGAGCCTCTCCTCGACGTCACCGATATCGTTCGCACCACTGATCTCGACGAGTTCCTGCTCGACGTCAGAAATGGAAGTCCGCAGCGCCTGCCGCTTCGAGGAAAGCTCGATAAAGGTCTCGGCCTCATCCAGCGTGGTACAGTCGAAGAACGCTGCCATCTTTCCTATTTGGAGATCGAGTACCTCCTTGGTGACAAGGTATTCGCGCGCTTCTTCTCGCTTCTTGTCGAGATCGCGTCCCAGCTTCTCCCGTTGCTCCCTGCCCCGCTCTGCAACCATGATACGGTCGGTGATCGTCCGCGTAAGCTCCGTGAGAGAGGCCGATTTCGGAATTTCCAGGCTGTCGCACAATTCGAACACCGAAGCTTCGAACAGAGCGCTATCCTTTTCCATCTTCTGGATTCGATCGACGAGGCTGTCTTTGGCTTCGATTGCCGAAGCTAGTTTTTCGAGGACGTCGAGAATCCCGTTGACCGCATCTACGTCTGGGAGGATCGACGCCTCCCCTAACCAGCAGCCGTTGCAGAGCTCGAACCATCTGGCTTCCCATTCCTGCGTGGCTTTCAACGCATCGGTCATCGCACGCGCACGCGCGGCGTTATCCTCCTTCAGTCGCACCAGACGGTCTGCCTGATCCATGGCGAGGTTGAAGGCATCGAGGCCCTCTTCGGCGGCTGCGAACAGCGTTGCCAGATCGGCGTCGCAGCCGGCGGCCAGGCCCGTAGCCTTGATAGCCGCAAGCAACAGTTTCTTCGATTGCTGAGCCCTGTCGCGGATTTCCGCGACCTCCTGGTCGATGGCCGATAGATCATCACGTGCCCTTAGGGCAACGGTCCTTTTGCGCAACCATTCTTCCAGCTCTGAGGCATCAACACCAAATTCGGCACTGGACGAAATCGATGCCAACGTTGGGGACATCTCCGCCCGTAGTTCCGCGAGGGAACGTGCGGCCGCTTCAATGCGCTCGCGGGCAGTTTCGATATCGGAACCTGCGGATGCTCGGCTCATCATCAACTGCGCCAGCTTGCTGGCCTGCGCGAAATGCAGGAGCCGTTGCGAAACGAGGTGATCGTCCGCTCTCATGGCATGCTCAAAAGCGTCGGCCGATTGCGCGTCCATTGCCTGACGATGTGAAACCCATGCTTTTTCACGGGCGGCTCTGCTAGCCGCGATCGAAGGTTCGTCGATCTCCCCTGCCCGAGCGCGGAGGACTTGGATCTCCGCGTCCATCCGTCGGGCGTCCGGCTCAAGGCGCTCAAGTTCGGCGCGCGTTGTCTTCGTCCGCTCCCGGCCGTCCTGGTATCGGCTCTTCCAATCGTTCAGCTTTGCGGCCGACGGTACGCTCAATGCCGCCAGGTCGGCCGGGCTGCCGTCCCAGGGAACCAGCTGCGCAAGGCTTTCCGCCAATACGCCATCCGCGTTCTCGCGCCGCCGCATCAGCGAACGGAACGCGACCTCGTCGTCGGCTTTCGGCAGAGCTTTAACCGTCGCCGCGAGGACTTCGAAAGCCCTGATCCGTGCAGGATCGCGAAATTCCTCGAAGAGGGAAATCCGGTTGCCCTCATCCTGAAGGGCGCGTTGCGAACGGATAAGCTCTTCCTCCGCGGAAGCGCGACGAGCTTCGACCCCGGACCTGGCGCTGATGAGCGATCTGAGTTTGCCGACGGTCGCCGCATCCAGAACCAACCGCGCAGGTTTTTTCTCGTCGGCTTTGCCTAGCTGCAGAAGGAGCGTTTCGACAGAGAGTTCAGCGACCCGGCTGGAGAGCTTCGGGATATCGACCTGCGCCGTCAGGTATCTGGGTTCGAATGTTTTGGTGAGATCGGCGACGCGGGCCGCGAGGCAAAGAGCGACAGCGTCATCGGCGATCCCGTCAATCTCGTTCTCGATCTCCGCAATAGTACGGGCAACCTCGTCCAGCTTGACGCGGATTTCGATTTCACCCTTGCGGATTTCCGGGAGTTCGATCCTCCACGATTCCGGTGGATCGGACACCGTCTCGAGGGCATCGAGCTGGCCTCGAAGCCCGGTAAGCCTGCGCATCGTCGGAAGCGCTCGTAGGACACGGTTGATCTCGTCAGCCTGGCGCTGGGTGTTCGCACGCTCGGTCAAGGCCTGATTGTAGAGACCGTCGAGGCGCTGCAGTTCAGCCAACCTCTTACGATACTCGGTCGCCTGGAGGTCGAGTTCTTCGCGTTTTTGCTTCAGCTCCGTCAACCGCAGCTTGAGCTCACTCAGTTGGCTGCTGCGTCCCCGAAATTTGTAGAAGCTGTCCGCATCCCCGCGGATCGCCAGGAGTTGGCGGCTGAGATCGGAAAGCCCGGCGCTGGCGGAGAAGAGCAGTTCGCCCAGGTCACCCTTGCTTGCCAGAATACTCTCGCCGCCTTTTTCCAGTGTGATGTCGTCCAGCGAAAACATTGTCGAGAACGCGTCACGATCTATTCCGCCAAGGTCGGCCCGGATCTTCGTATCGGCGAGGCTGCGTTCTTCACGATCGAGCAGACTGTTCTGCGGCCGCTTGATACGGACGAAGTCCCTGTCCTGACCTCCCACATGAACATTCGCCTCTAAACGCATGGTATTATAGGGGTGCAGGAACCCGTATTTCGTTGTATTGCCGATCCCGAAGATCATATCGAGGATCGCATCGAGCGTGGTCGATTTTCCAGCCTCGTTCGGACCGTAGATGACGTGGAGGTCTGGAGATCCGACAGGTCGCGATCCGAAATCGATGACGGCGTCGGTGAACTTGCCATAGCGCGTCAGGTC
Organism: Rhizobium sp. 01T444; assembly: GCF_056398305.1. NCBI lineage: Bacteria > Pseudomonadati > Pseudomonadota > Alphaproteobacteria > Hyphomicrobiales > Rhizobiaceae > Rhizobium > Rhizobium sp. 01T444. Next base: position 81,366 of record NZ_JBFTPD010000006.1, on the reverse strand, counting down.
GAGGCGGTTGATGCGCACGCTACTCTCCCTCGCCGCCGCGCAGACGCGCCAAGACCTGCGACGTACCATCCTTGGCAAATTGCGCCAACAAGTTCTCGAAAGACGCTTCGTCCTTGCCGAAGATCTCGCGGAGCTCGGCCGGGAGCTGGGCCCGCAGTTCGTCGGCGATCGAGCGCACCTCGTCGCTATATTCGGTCGAGCCGCGGATCTCGCTGTCGATAATCGCTGCAAGTTCGTCGAGCGCGCTCGGCCGCGCATCATCCCGTTTGGGCGCGACCGGCGACGTCACGACTTTCTCGATCCAGACATTCCCGATCGTCGCACCGTGTGTCTCTAGTTCGGTTCGGAGAAGGTCGGCGTCTCGCCGGATGCGCCATGCGAGCTCTGTGGCTCCGGTTATTTCGACGCGTGCAACAAGATGGTCAGCGGACACTGCTGAAGAAAGGCATTCCAATGAGCCTTTAGCCTCGAGGACGACATTTTTCCAATCATTCGCTCGGGAGATATCGACGACCAGCCTCCCGAACTGGGCGACAGCGGTCTGGCGTTCTTCGATAAAGACAGAGCGGTCATCGCCTATCGTAACGAGGGAGATGGACTTTGGACCGTCCTCGTTTATGTCGCGCCCTTGAGGGATGCCGGGCATAACGATCGCGGACGATAAATCCTCGACCGCCAACCTTTTGTGAATGTGGCCGAGTGCCCAGTATCGAAAACCCATTTGGCGGAGGTCGGCGACGCTACATGGAGCGTACAGATCGTGCCCCGCCGAGCCGCCAAGGCTGGTGTGCATAATGCCGATGTTCACGGCATCCGGAACAGGCAGCGCATAATGTCGAAGGAGGCTTTCGGGCGCTTGCGGCTTGGCAAAGCTCAGTCCGTGTATCGCAACTGCGAACCGGCCGGGAGCTCGGTCTATGGCAATGGTTTCGGCCACGGAACCGAACAGTTTGACGGAGTCCGGCATAACTAGCTCCGTCGTGATCTTGGAGAGCGCATCGTGGTTGCCGCGAATGATGAACGCGCTGATGCCGGCTTCATGCAGACGCGCAAGCTGCTCGGCCAGAAATCGGGCGGTCTTCATCGACGTCTGATCGCCATCGTAGAGATCGCCGGCGATGACCAACGCGTCTACCCGTTCTTCAAGGCATAGATCGATGATGCGGACAAATGACCGTCGGGTCGCCAATCCAATCAGCTCGGAAAGCTCGGCATTGCGCAGGGCCAGCGTCCGCAGCGGGGAGTCGAGATGAATGTCGGCGGTGTGAATGAATCGATAGACCAAAAGCAGAGCCTCATCTGTTGGTCGATCTTCCTAGCCCTTACAATTTGCCCGCGCCAGCCTTTATTCTCGGTTTGTTCTGGCAATCCCCAAAAAAGCGGGGTGCTATGACGGATGCTCGCACGGCCTCTGCCATCTGGGCCTTGACCTGCTCCATGACTTTTTGTTCGACACCTCTACGCCGATGGCGCGTGAGCATCCTTCACGAGTTCGGCCTTAAGGCATGCGGTTTCCAAACCGAGTTCGATGAACTGGCGAGCATGTCGGGCCAAAGCAACATTGTCGTCCCAAAGGTTTCGCCAGATAGCCGTCTTCAAAGACAGATCTTTGTCAACGATGGCCGTTGAGAAGGATTCGAACGTGACGTAGTCGTCCCATCCGATGGCGACCAGAGCGTCGAAGATGGCGGCAAAATCGATGTTGCCCGTTCCGAGATAACCACGATGGCTTTCGCCGATGTGGACATAGCCGATCTTGTGGGCGGCATTGCGTATTGCCAGTCCGACATCTGCTTCCTCGATATTCATGTGGAAGGTGTCGAGATGCAGGAAGACGTTCGAGGCACCTGTGTCCTTGATGTACGCTAGACCTTGGGCTGCCGTATTGAGCATGTTGCTCTCGAAGCGGTTGACGATTTCGAGATTGAGAGTGACACCGGCTGCCTTCGCACGATCGGCGACCCGTGACAGCGTGGTAACACTCGTTTCCCATCCCTTGCGGGACAACGCATGCTCCTGCTTTCCATGCGAGGAACTCAGTATACCGCCGAGCTTCGTGCCACCTAGATCGCGAACCAACGCAACGGCTCTGTCGAGTATGGCCTCACCGTTGGCGACCACCGACGGATCATCACTGGAGATGTCACCATCGGTCGGAAGACCCATGCTCACCGCGACGTCGAGGCCCAGTTCCCTGATGCGGGATGCGAGCCATTTCACGTCGACCAGCTTTGGATCGAGATAGGAAAATTCCACCAGCTTAAAGCCAAGTTCATGCGATCTGGTAAGTGTACGCTCAAGCTCATCGCGAGACGAGCCAGCACTCCAGACGAACGAGTGGACGCCGATTTTGGACATGACACTAATATCCTGAATTTCATTGAAGCGAAGGCTCGCCGGGCCCGAAGGCGCCGGCGAGCTCCTGGGAGGAAACGTTAGCGGGCTGCGGTCCAGCCCTTGTAATCCTTGACGTTGTCAGCAGTGATCAGCTTCGGGTCGAGCAGGACAGTGTTCTCCGCCGGCTTCTTGCCGTTCAGAACATCGACAGCCATCTTGAGGGCGTCGCCGGCCATGACGTAGGGGTCCTGGGAAGCCGAGGCCTTGATCATGGAATTGCCGCTTGCGAGCGACTTTTCGATATCTGGGGCACCGTCGACGGCAGTGATGAAGAACTCGTTGCGGTTCAGCTGCTTGGCGGCAAGCTCGGCACCGATGCCCGTCGGGTCATTGATGGCAAAGACGGCGTCGATCTTGTCGAAGCGCGTCAGCAGGCCCTGCATGACTGAGAGGCCGCCATCACGCGAGCCCTGACCGTTCTGGTCGTCCGACAGGATCTTGATGTCCGGGCTCTTCGTGAGCACGTTCTTGCAACCCTGCACGCGGTCGAGGATCGAGGACGAAGCAGGGCCGTTGATGATCACGACGTCGCCTTTGCCCTTGAGCTGATCGACGATGTACTGGCACGCCTCTTCACCTGCCTTGATGTTGTTCGTCATGACCGTGACGTCAGCGCCCGGAGCCGAAACGTCGAAGGCGGCAACGATAACGCCTGCAGCCTGGGCCTTCTTGACGGCCGGAGCAATCGCCTTAGCGTCGACGGCGTTCAGCATGATGATGTCAACGCCTGCGGCGATGAAGCTGTCGATCTGCGAAACTTGCTTGTTGAGGTCGTAGTCTGCCGAAACCGAGGTGACCTGTACGTTCGGATTGATTTCCTTGGCGCGATCCTCGATGCCCTTGATGGTCGCAACGAAGAACGGATTGCCAAGCAGACCGACGGAAATGCCGATCTTTTCCAGGTCTTTGGCGGCTGCCGGCAGTGCGATGGCTGCGGCCAGAGCGGTCGCTGCGAGCAGTTTCGAAATCATGCGCATATTTTCCTCCTTATGGCGCTTCCTGCGCCCCGTTATCCGGCAACCCCGGTTCCTCCAGCCGCACGTCAGGTGCGGCTAAGTCCTTTGAGCCTGTAGCGGTCGAGCGCCACGGCCACGATGATGACAAGTCCCTTGACGATGTACTGCCAAATGTCGGAAACGCCGACGAGGATGAGGCCGTTGGACAGCACCGCGATGATGAGTGCGCCGATCAGCGTCCCCCAGATCGACCCGACACCGCCGACGAAGCTGGTTCCGCCGAGAATGACGGCTGCGATCGCGTCGAGCTCGTAGGATTGGCCAAGCTGCAGGCCGTTCGCGGCATACAGACGGGCTGCGGACATCACGCCGCCAAGCCCCGAAAGCAGGCCCGACATCGAGTAGACAAAGAGCAGCACCAGTGGGACCTTGATCCCGGTGAGGCGCGCTGCCTCGACGTTTCCGCCAACAGCGTAGATCCAAGTCCCCAATACCGTGCGCTTCAGGATGAACCATGAGATCAGGATCGTCGCCAGCGCAATGATCGCCAGCCATGGCACGCCGAGGAAACTGCCGTTTCCGATGAAGTCGAATGGCAGGTCGGGATTGAAAACCGTCGTGTCGCCACCGAGCAGTCGGGCGATGCCGCGCATCGCGGTCAGCGAGCCGAGAGTGACGATAAAGGGCGGAAGCTTTAGTGCCGAAATGATCGTGCCGTTAACGACACCACAGGCAAGTCCCACGCCGATCGCAGCCGGAATACCCAGCATGCCGACATCCGGCCAGAGTGACACGATCACGCCAACCATGGCCGAGGCCGCAAGGATAGAACCCACTGACAAGTCAATGCCGCCTGTCAGGATCACAAACGTCATCCCGGCAGCCAAAACCGTATTGATCGATGCCTGCTGCATGACGATCGACAGGTTGTTGACGCTTAGAAAGCGCCCGCTCAACAGATGAAAGCCGATAGCCAGGATGACGAGCACCGGCAACATACCGAGCGCGGTGAGCGTCGATCTGAATCTTGCCTTGCCTGCATTCGACTGGTCGGTTGATGTCGAGGTCATATCTTTATCCCGTCGTCTTTGTTGTCCGGCTTCAGGCGACTTTCGATGCCGATCCGGTGGAGAAGGCCATGATGGCTTCCTGGCTGATTGGCTGATCCGACGTCGCCAGAACTTCGCCCGTGATGCGTCCTTCGCGCATGACCAGGACGCGATCGGCGATGCCGATGATTTCCGGCAAGTCACTCGAAATCACGACTATCGCGATGCCCGCCTGCGCGAGTTCATCGATGATCCGATAAATCTCGGACTTGGCACCCACATCGACGCCGCGGGTCGGCTCGTCGAAAATGATAACCTTGGGCTTCGTCTCGAGGAGACGGGCAATCAGTGCCTTCTGCTGGTTGCCACCCGACAAAGCGCCGACATTGATGCTGGCGCTCGACGTGCGAATGGAGAATGATTTGATGGCGCGGGCGGCACGCTCCCTGGCGGTGGCAAAATTCAGGATGCCTCCCGGGCCGGCATCCCTGCTGATAACGCCGATATTGATGTTTTCATTGATCGTCATGTCGAGGAAAAGGCCGAGACCCTTCCGGTCCTCTGTGAGATACGCGATCCCTGCATCCATCGCGTCCCGCGGTCCGGCAATAGCCAGTTCCCGGCCCTCCAAAGACACCGTGCCGGCCGTTTTGGGGTCCGCGCCGAAAACGAGGCGCGCTAGTTCCGTCCGACCGGACCCAACCAGGCCCGCGATGCCGAGGACCTCGCCTGCCCTTGCGTCGAACGAGCATCCGTGAACTCGGCGGCCGTCGCCAACATCTTTCACTGAAAGAACCGTCTTGGCCGCCTGCACAGGTGCCCGATGTTCCTTTTTGTAGAAAGTGGAGAGATCGCGACCGACCATCATCGAGACCAGCCGGTCGGCGGACAGTTCTTCGCGCTCGAGCGTGCCGACGTAGGCGCTATCGCGCAAAACGCTGACACGGTCTGCGAGCGTGTAGATCTCTTCCATTCTATGGCTGATGTAGATCACCGCGATGCCACGCGCCTTCAGGCCTGCGATCACTTCGAAAAGCCGTTCTGTCTCCCTGGAGGTCAGCGAGGTCGTCGGCTCGTCCATGACGATGATCCTCGCGTTGGTGGTCAGGGCACGCGCGATCTCCACCATCTGACGTTCGCCCAACGAGAGTGTGGCCACGAGCTGCGACGGTCCGAAGTTTATTCCCAGCTGTTTGAGGATTGGCTCGACACGGGCGCGTGCCGCAGCCTTGTCGACGACACCATAGCGCGACGGCTCGGCACCCAGGAACATGTTCTGTGCAACCGTCAGGTTCGGCGCGAGCGACAGTTCCTGATAAATGACCGCGATGCCATTTGCCTTGGCCTTGATCGGATCGCCGGACACGATCGGCTTTCCCTCGACGAGGACAGCGCCGCCAGGATCCGCAACATAGGCGCCGGACAGAACCTTCATCAGCGTCGACTTCCCGGCGCCGTTTTCACCCATCAAGGCATGGACTTCGCCGGGATAGACGGTCAGCGAGACGTTTGTAAGAGCCTTGGTGCTTGCGAACGTCTTGCTGATATTGCGCATCTGCAGGACGGGTGCTTGCGTTTCGGTGTTTGCCGCGCTCATGCGTGGAACTCCTTCCTTGGATGCGTCGCCTCCGGCCTGTCGATCTCAGCTAGCGTTCGCCACGTGTCGCGGTATGCTTCAAGACCAAAGATCTGCGCCGGCGCTACCTGACTGGTCTCATTTGCGAACGGCTCTAGGCCCATCGTGCCGAAAACAAGAGCCGCGGCACCAAAGGCACTGCCTTCGGCCGTCGCGCTGGTGAAGATCGGCTGGGCGGGCCGCAGCTGGGCGAGTATTTCGGCAAACAACCCGGTCTTGACCAGGCCACCGTCTATGACGATCGCGTTATCGGAGCGTATGAGATCGAGGGACAGACTGGTCATGAGAACGACGTATAGAAGCGCGGCGGCCGCCCTCTCCTCGCCTTCCACCTCCGGTCCCACGAACCGGCCTTCGAAGCCCTGCATCGGGCCGCCGAGCGCGAACGACGGCAATGCGAACACGCCTTTTGCGATTACCCGAGACAGTGCCTCAAGACTCACAGGCTTGTTCCAGCCGCCACTGGCGCGATCGTACTCTCTGCCGCCCATGAAACGGATCGTCGGCGCCGGCTTCCCATCGACCGTAACGTTCGCGAGCATATCCCTATCTTCGTCCAGCGCTTCGAGCGGGCATGCCGAATTGAAGATCACGACCCACGTCCCGGTAGACACGAGGGTGAAGTCCTGGAATCCAACCGAACGATAGTAGTAGAGGGCCGAATTGCTGTCGTGAACGCCATTGTGGACATTGACGGAGCGCGCCTCACCCGTTCCGTCTGTGAGATTCCAATTGCCCAAAACAGCGCCTGCTTTTTCGAAAGCGGGCATCTTCTCACGCCAACCTCGACTATCGACCAGACTGCTGAAATCACCGCGCAGCGGTGCCCAAAGGTGAGAGTGGCAGCCGATGTAAGATACCTCGGACACCTTGCGGCCAGAGAATTTCCACGACCAGAACTGGGGATAGGGAAGAACAGCATCGGCGTGGCTCAGCGCCTCGGGCTTGACGGCCTCCAGCCAAAGCATGTGCCGCCCGTAGTTGAAACCCAGCGGCAGCCTTGGAGAATATGTCTCGGAGAAAGCCGGGATCGACATGTCGATGCGATCCCCCAGCGACGGAGGAGGTTCCTGTTCATAGTCGAGGATCGGATGCACCAGGTGATCCTCCTCAACGAGCGCAAATGTACAGCCATGACCGGAAAAGATGACGTGTCCGACCGAGTGGTCTTCAATCGCACGCGTCAGTGCGGTCTTCATCCATTCGAACAGAGCGGCGTCGTCGAGCACGCGAAAACCTTCGTACTCGCCCCATGACGGCTTCGTTCGCGTCTCCGAAAGTAACGAGCCATCGGCCCCGAACACGAAGAGTTTCGAGTTGGTCTTGCCGAGATCGAAGACCGCGATCGCGTTTGGTGGCGTCATGACTGACCTCCGACCGTCGCGATCACTATCGTAACCCCCGCATCCTCAAGCATTTTTGCTCCGACGTCCGACAATCCGTCGTCGATGACGATCGTGCCGATACGGGAAAGCGGGAGAACGACATTGCGCGGTTGAATCGAGAGTTTGCGGCTATCTGCCAGAAGCACGATTTCGTCCGCACAACCGCTCAACTCCCCAATCGCCTTTGTCAACAACGGGTGCGATTCCAGAAGTCCCTCGCTGCTGATGCCCTGGGTGCCAAGGAAGAACCGGGAGGCGAAGAAGTCGGGCGCGCCGGCCGACGCATCGTGGATAATTCCGGGCTCTCGATACAGCACCCCGCCCGCCAAGGTCAGATGGCAAGTCCCGTGCTCGCCGACATATGCGGCCAAGGGCATGGAGTTCGTGTAGAGGCGGACGTTGCGACGAGCCAATTGCAGACCGAGTTGATAGCAGGTCGATCCTGCATGGACGATTATCGAGTCCCCGTCTCGCACCAGACCCGCGGCCATCTCAGCGATCGCACGCTTTGCATCAACAGCAATGTCGCGGTTTTCGTCATATGGCCGAGCAGAAAGACGCGCCACGGTCGATGACTCGTTAGCGGATATCCCGCCGTAGACCTTTCGAGCAACTCCGATGTCGTGAAGCTTATCGATATCTCTTCGGATTGTCGCAGGGGAAACGCCAAGCCGCTTCTGCAGGTCACGCACGGACGCGAAGGGCCGCTCGCGAAGCATTTCCGCAATCAGGCGATGGCGATCGGAATCGTTCAAGACAGTCCTCCACTGACGCTTCTCCCTGAGCGCTTATGACGAACTATAATCACATCATGTATAGGATCGCAACACGAGAGACGCAAAATCTTCATCGTTGACGATCTGCAATCACATTTATAGGATCGCGCAAAAGTTCGCTCATGAGCCAGCCGAACCGGAAGGCGAGTATCAACGCAGCAGGAGGGAAGATGATATGACCCAACCGGACCCCAGGAATACGAAGCTATTCAAGAGTTTTCTCGGGCTTTCCAGCCAGATTGGCAGCGACATCCTCAAGACGCAGGGCGCAGGCGGCAATACGTCGATCAAGAGCGACGGCGTGATGTGGGTGAAGGCATCGGGCACGTGGCTTTCCAAGGCGGATATTGAAGACATCATGGTCCCAGTAGCCGTCGATCCGCTGGTTGCAGCGCTTCGCAATGGCGACGTACGGGCCGAGAAGTCCACCGATTTCGTTGTTTCCGAACTGAATTCCAGCGGCCTTCGGCCGTCGATCGAAACCAGTTTTCACGCGGCACTCAAAAGTCCGGTGGTCGCGCATTATCATTGCGTGAACGCAATTGCTCGGGCCGTTCTTGAAGACCGCGAGGCCATGCTGGCTGAATGCATGAGTGCCGTCTCCGATCTCAGATGGGTGACGATACCGTATAGGCGTCCAGGGACCCCGCTCGCCAGGGAGATCGAAAAAGCCGCCGCTTCGATGCCTGATGTCCTGATCCTGTTCAACCACGGGATCATCGTTTGCGGTGACACGGTTGAGGAAGTCGCCGGTCGTATCCAGCGTGTCTCGAAGGCCCTTTCACGCGAAACCCGGAACAGCGGTCTGGCCGACGTCGATGCGCTGGAACGGATTGCGAAGAATTCCGGCTATCATCCGGCACGCGACAGTGAAAGCCACGCCGTCGCGCTTTCGAATGTCAATCGAGGAATTGCACTTGGCGGCTCGCTTTATCCGGACCACGTCATTTTCCTTGGAACGAAGATAGGCGTGCTTTCAGAGGGGCAAAGCGCGGCCGACCTCGAGGCCGCATCTCACCGCGAAGGTCGTGAAGCTCCGAAAATGCTGATCGTCCCGGACAAGGGAGTACTCTTGTCCAGCACCCTCACTGCAGGTGGCGAGGTTATGGCCCGTTGCCTCTCGGAGGTGGTGGGCCGCATCCCTGAAGAGGCGTCGGTAGTGTATCTTTCGAACGACGACGAATATGAATTGACGCACTGGGAAGCGGAGCAATATCGACAAGCGCTCGACCGAGGTTCGGAAAGGCGGAACGCGTGAGCGCCAAAAATAGCCAACCAGTTGCACTCGGAATCGATATCGGCACGTCCGGCGCTCGGGCCTCGGCTATCGACCGTGCGGGCAATCCGGTCGGCTTCGCCTCCGCACCGTTCCGGTCGCCCGACGAAATGCGTCAACCAGCATGCTGGTGGAATAGGGTGGCAGAGGCAATCGAGCGTCTTGCCCACAAAACAGATCTCTACTCTGTCGAAGGCGTCGCCGTCGACGGAACGTCCGGGACCGTCCTCTCGCTCGATCATGCCGGCGAGCCGACAGGTCAGGTCCTCATGTACAACGATCCCTGCCCTGATCCTGCAATCATCGAAAGCATAGCAAATGAGGCTCCAGCGACCAGCACGGCAGTCGGCGCGAATTCGGGCCTTGCCCGAGCCATCTATTTGTCGCGCCAGGACCGTGCTCACGCCATCGTTCATCAGGCCGACTGGATCCTGATGAAATTGGGTTGCCCAGGGCGGGTCAGTGACGAAAACAACGCACTCAAGACGGGTTTCGATCTGGGAACGGAACGCTGGCCGGATTGGATCGAAGCGGCGGGAGTGGACGTATCCAAGCTGCCCATGGTCTATCGTGCGGGCCAAAAGGTCGCCCCGGTCGAGAGATACCTGCGGGAACTCGGTCTGCCCAAATCCGCTTGGTTCCATGCGGGAACGACCGACGGCTGCGCTTCGTTTCTTGCTACGGGAGCATCGGCCATTGGCGACGCGGTAACCGCCCTCGGATCCACGATTGTGCTCAAGCTTGCATCGGACGCTCCGATCAGCGCGCCCGAATATGGCATATACTCGCACCGTGTCGGGCGGTTTTGGCTTGTTGGTGGCGCTTCGAACAGCGGTGGAAACGTCGTGCGCGCCCTATTCGGCGATGACCGTCTGGACGAACTCACCCAAAAGATCGACCCGGACCGCCAGCTGGATCTGGATTACTATCCGCTTCTGCGACCCGGCGAGCGTTTTCCGATCAACGATCCTCATTACCCGCCCCGGCTCACGCCGCGTCCCGCCGAAGATCACGCATACTTTCAGGCAATCCTTGAAGGCATGACCGAGATCGAGAGGTTGGGTTATCAGCGGTTAAGCGAGTTGGGAGCGCCTGCCGTGACAAGCCTTCGAACGGTTGGGGGCGGAGCGCGAAATCCCGTTTGGACCGCCATGAGGGCGCAGGCTATGGGGGTGGACACTTTGCCTGCGAAATCGGTCGAGGCAGCCGTCGGTACAGCTGCGCTGGTGCTTTCCCGATTGGATGGCGGAAATGCCTGAACCAACGCAGATCACTCTACCTCAACTGACGCCGGCATATGACGTTTTCTTCGTCGACCAGTTCGGGGTACTGAGGGACGACGCCGGTCCCTATGAGGGTGCAATCGCTGCCCTGTCCAAGCTCGCATCGGCGGGCCGGAAGGTCGTTATCCTATCCAATTCAGGCAGAAGCGGCGAATACAATTCCGAGCGGCTCGTTAAGCTCGGCTTCGCCCCTGCAAGCTTCGACTTCTTTGTCACATCGGGAGACGTGGCATTCGATATCCTCTCTCGACCTGAAAACGCCATCCCGAAAAATGCTCGATGCTTGACGATATCCAGCGGTGGAGACACCAATCTCGCCGAACGGCTTGGGCTCATCTCCGCACAAGACGCCGCCGGCGCCGAAATTGTCATCATCTCCGGCAGCGAAACCGAACGGATACCGATGGATGACTACCGCGAAATGCTGCGTCCGGCGGCCGAGAACGGAGTCCCCTGTTACTGTACCAATCCGGACATCCATAAATTGAGCAACGGCTCCATAGCGCCGGGCGCAGGCACCATCGCCAAGCTCTACGAGGGGATGGGCGGTCACGTCACCTGGCTTGGAAAACCGTATCCCGAAATCTACGAACACGCATTGAAGCTCGTAGGCGTCACCGACCGTCGTCGCGTGGTCTGCATCGGCGATAGCATCGATCACGATATTCTTGGTGCGAAGTCGGCTGGATTGGATTCCGTGCTGGTGCGTACCGGGATTCTTGCTGATGTCAGCGATGAGCAGTTAGAAAAACTCTGCGAAAATGCGCGTGCCTACCCAAGGTATATCCTCCAGCATTTTGCATTTTAGTCCCGGACATTGGCGCTGGATTTGCGGCCTTGGAAGGATTGGCGTAGTCCCGAAGGCCGCGCCGCCAGTCCCGCTAACAATTGCTTCGCCGGGCGTTAATGCGGAGGGATTGCGGTTTCGGCGCAACGAGCACCGAAACCATCGCGGCTATACGCGAGGAAGCTTAGAGGGCCAGTTTCCAGTGAACCCGTTGCCGACCTTCAGAAGGCGTGGCAAACCATACCGGGTGCGGACGATATTTGAACGGAGAACAAGATGGCGCGAAACGCACGAGACCCGATCGATGCGGTCGTTGGCGGAAATCTGGCACGTATCCGGAAGACGAAGGGATTAAGCCAATCCGCCATCGCCGAGGCTTTGGGGATTTCGTTTCAGCAGGTGCAAAAGTACGAGAAGGGTTCAAATCGCGTCAGTGCCAGCGTTCTTTACCATCTGTCGCAAGCTCTCAGCGTTTCCATGGACGACTTCTTTAAAGGTGCCGAAACCATCGAGCGGGATACGATCTCGCTACAGGCGACAGGTCGCGCGTACGTCTCCAGCGACCTTGACCGGGTGAAGAATGCTGGCGTCAGGAAAGCCCTGGCTAGCCTCATCAAATCCGTTTCTACAGAATTGGACGACGATCCAGATCGATCCGCATCCGCTTCTCAGTGAGCCCGTCGCCTCTGGTACGGCAAGGCTCGTGCTATGAAACCTCCTCGGCACTATGGCGCGAAAGGCACGAGATGGTCCCACTAGACGTCTGTTCCCAATTCTTTGATCAGCACCTGATTATCCCGTGCAGCATCAATGACGATCCATCCGAGCCGCTCGCATCATCTCGTAGCGTCGAGAAATTGGTCGTAACGCTGCGAGAGATGCTGTTGGATTCTATCGGGCGTAGAAATATTCAAATCCCCTTCCGATGGGCCATTGATCGAAGGGTCCCGCCTGGCTGGTCAGCGGCGAGACCAACCAGTGGCAACCGGACCTCTACCGTATACCACGCGGGTCTATCCCTATCTGAACAACCCCACTTACAACCTGACTACGGACATGGCGGACGACGCCATCAACTATCTCAACCAACTCAACCAGCTCGATCCCACGAAGCCTTTTGCCCTATCGGGAACCTTGGAACGGAGGCTCCGATCCCGAAAGACATCGTCAACGGCGTGACCTGGGAGTTGTTCGACCTGTCCAAGGACTGGACGCAAAACAACGATCTGGCGGCTGCCAATCCCGGCAAGCCAAAGGAGTTGCAGGATTTGTTCTGGATCGAGGCCGCAGAGCACCAGGTCCTGCCTTTGGATGCCTCGGCCTTGACGCGGTTCATTCTCCCGCGACCGAGCATCGTCGCCGGACGCAATGACTTCATCTATACGAAACCGATCGTGGGCGTGCCTCTTGGGACGGCACCGAGCATCCTCAACAAGTACTTTAAGATCACGGCCGATATCGATGTGCCCGCTGGCGGCGGAAACGGCATGCTGGTGACTGCCGGCGGACGCTTCGGGGGATGGGGCTTCTATCTGCTCAAAGGGAAGCCAATCTTTGTCTATGACCTGTTGGACCTCGCCCGGCCAAGGGTTGAGGGCGCAGCCGCAGTGACGCCTGGAAAGCATAAACTAGTCTTCTAGACAGGAAGCCCGCTTCTGCGATTCACGCGTCTTAATTCCCCTTCCCTGATCGGCAAAGTCGTCAAAGGGCCCGATGCGGTGCCTTTTATGGACGAAGATCAGTTTCTGCGGTAGGTTACAAAAGAGATAGTTAATAAAATCTCCGGTGGTCCCGCCCCCCCTCAAAGGCGGGTGAGGAGCAAGTTGTCGTGCAGGATACATTGCCAGCAAGGCGCGATATCGCGCCGGATTCGACGCGCCCACCTCCGGCTCACGATGATGTTCGAGCTCAGCTAAAGCGAATCATCACCAGCCCGCAATTTCCGCATATCGGTCGGAGTGCCGCATTTCTTACCTATGCGGTGGAGGAAACGCTTGCAGGCCGGGCAGACCGGATCAAGGGTTATTCCGTCGCCATTGAGGTCTTCAAGCGCCCCAACGATTTCACGCAGGATGATCCGGTTGTACGGATTGAGGCCGGAAGGCTCAGGCAGGTGCTTGAGCGCTACTATCTTACAGCAGGTCAACACGATCCGATCCGAATAGACATTCCGAAAGGTGGTTACGTGCCGACCTTTGCCTGGATTAGTCCGAGTGCTGACAATTCTGATGCTGAAGACCAAAGTTTGCCGTCGGAGCGCGCCGAGTCCCCTTTTCCCGGCTCAAGACGGCATATGTGGGCAGTGGCCCTTGGATTGATCGTGATCGTGGGCGGCGCTGTAGCCCCGGCTGGCTTGACCTCTATTCGATTTGGTTCGATCTGGCCCTTCGCGACTGCTGACATAACCGGAACCGATGGACCGACATTGGTGATCGCTCCTTTTGCCAATCTGGGTGATGGTCCTCAGGCGCAACTCTACGCGACGGGCCTGACTGAGGAGCTTCTCGCTGCTCTTCCCCGCTTCAAGGAGATCAAGGTTTTCGGTCGCGAAACGTCCAAATCCTTGCCTCCAGAGGTGGGGACATCGCGGATTCGCGGTGAACTTGGCGCGCGCTTCCTGCTGGCAGGCGGTGTCCGTGTCTCCGGAAGCCGCGTGCGTGTGACGGCACGTCTGCTCGACACGCAGACCGATGAGATCCTCTGGTCGCAGACCTACGACGACGACATCGGCATCCGCGACCTGTTCACCATTCAGTCCGACGTCGCAAACAAGGTTGCGAGCGCCGTGGCGCAGCCCTATGGCATCATGGCGCAGGCCGATGTCTCCAAACCGCCGCCTGATGATCTTGGCATCTACGGCTGCACGCTGAGCTTTTATGCTTACCGTGCTGAGTTGAGCGTCGAGCGGCACGGACGGGTTCGAGACTGCCTCGAAAGTGCTGTCGCCCGTTATCCAACCTTTGCGACGGCCTGGGCGATGTTGTCCATCCTTTATCTCGATGAGGATCGTTTCAGGTTCAACCGGAAGCCCATTTCGTCCGCGCCGATAGATCGCAGCTTCCAGGCCGCCCGCCGCGCCGTTCAACTGGATCCCGGTAACACCCGCGCCCTTCAGGCGCTGATGACGACGTTGTTTTTCAGCCAGCGGGTTCCCGAGGCACTTCAGATAGGCGAACGGGCACTGGCGACCAATCCGAACGACACCGAATTGCTAGGAGAGTTTGGTACCCGGCTGGCGATGAGCGGGCAGTGGCAGCGCGGGGCGGCACTGCTGGATCGTGCCATTGCTCTCAACCCTGCCGGCGGCGGCTATTATCGCGGAATGTGCGCCCTCGCAGCCTACATGTTGCACGACGACAGGACCGCAGTCATCGAGATCAGGCAGGCGGACCTGCAGAAGTTCCCGCTATTCCATGCGGTGGCTGCCGTCATCTACGTCGACGCCGGAATGATCGAAGACGCCCGCAGCGAGGCCGCGCGGTTTAACGAAATGAGACCCGATTTCATTGCGAACATCGTGGCCGAACTCAAGATGCGTAATATTCAGCCACAGGACCGGGCACGGGTGATTGCCGATCTGCGAACGGCCGGACTGCCTGCGATGGACGAGTTGCAGGCGACGATGTCGCTGCCGATCGACGGCTCCACGGCTCTTCAACCGAGGTAGCGCTGGAGATACCCGCAACAGGCACAGAACATACCCGATGTTACACGCGCACGCCGCCGTCACCGTGTAGGTTGGGGTCGCTGATTATCGTTCTTTGATACTCGAGACCCAGCGAGCGACCTCAGTTGTCCGACCAAACCATTTAGAAGGGATTTGTCGATGACCAAAGCACCCCAGCGAGCCTTGCACCCTGCCGTGGCGGCGGCGTCCTCGGCAGCACTCGGCTTGATGATCATCTTGGGATGTGGATCCGTTGCACGTGCCGACGACGCAGACGCCAAGAAGCTCGTTAAAACCATGTCCGACTATCTGGCCGCAGAAAAGGCGATCTCATTTTCGTATGACACCAACCTGGAGGTCGTCACCAGCGACCATCAGAAGTTTCTGCTAGCAAGTTCCGGCAAGATTGAAATGGGCCGGCCGGATAAACTCCGGGTTACCCGGTTTGGTGGGTTCGCCAACGTTGAGTTCACATTCGACGGCAAGACGCTCTGGCTGCTTGGCAAGGACGCCAACCTCTATGCCCAGGCAGAGGTTCCAGGCACGATCGATCACCTGATCGATGAATTGCGGGACAAGCTCCAAAGACCCGTTCCGGGTGCCGATCTTCTGCTCCCGGATGCCTATGAGGAACTGATGCGCGACGTGGTCGACGTCAAGGACCTCGGCAGTGGTGTGATCGGCGGCGTCGAATGCGACCACCTTGCATTCCGCACCAAGGAGGTCGACTGGCAGATATGGATCGCTCAGGGCGATCATCCCTATCCGTGTCGCTATGTCATCACCGCAAGTCAGGTGGATCAGGGCCCGCAATACAGCATCCAGATCAGTGACTGGAAGACAGGTATCGATGTCGTTGCCGACGATTTCGGCTTCAAAAACACCACGAATGCAAAGAAAGTCGACCTGACGAAGCTTGCCGATATTGATGAGCTTCCTGATCACTTTGCCATAGGAGGCACCAAATGACCGTCGCAAGAAAACCGAAACTCCTGCTGTTCGCTGCAGCGATCGCCATGTCTGGCCTCGAACTCGGAAACGGGCTTGCGATTCCGGGACTGAATGGCGTCTTCACGCCAGCAGAGGCCAGGGTCGGCCGCCCGCTGACGCCTGTGAGCGTGGCTGGAGCTGCGCGCCGCACGGTCCGGCGCTGCGCCGTCGGCGTCTATAACTGCTAAAAAACAGGCCCGGCGAACGCATTCGACAAGTGGGAAGCAAAAGCAACTCGGGGAATAGGGTCGATAGTTGCCGGCTATGTTCAGTGGATTCTGCGGTGCGCATTGATCATCGCCCTGTCTGGGTGCGGCGGACATCCGAAGAATGTGATGACGCCCTCCTTAATATCCGCGTTTACCTTGGCGACCTCGATTGAAAAAACGTCGACGACGCATGGGGCGACGTCCCCGTCATCCAGATCCTTGAGATAAGCGTAGCGGCCGACCGGCTTTGCAAACGGAATCGCGAATGCCTGCCTCTTCCCAGGTTTCGATCGCAGCAGCCTCGTATGGTTTCTTTCGCTTCATCGGCCACCCCTTCGGAATGAACAATCTGCCGCTGTCGCGCGAAGTGATGACCAGTATCTCGATCGCGCCTTCAGTCCGCCGAAAACAGAGAGCACCGTATTGTTGTCGGAACGCGGCCGTGAACAGCTTGTCCGGCAAAGTCGCGAGCTTTTGAAGCAAGGTTACAGTCGCGGAGGCTGCCCGGACGTCCTGCCAGACAAGCCGCATCAGGTCGCCGGCGGGTACAACCTCCCCGGCGCGGTCTGTCAAACAGATGAGAATGTCTAACGCTCGTCCCCCAAGGGGAACCGGTACTCCGTCCTTGGTAAGCAAGCGCTGCGAGGCCACGAGGCAATATGGCCCAAAGCGGATTTGACTGTCGTCTGCCCGCTTTACCACAGTCATCAAACTGCTCCGCTACGCGCCAACGAGATTGTTTGCATTCTAGTCCTCAAGCCGAGATTAACCAGCATGCTGTTCTTACCAAAGGTCGATGGCGGCAAAAACCCTCGCCGGCTCACTGGACAGGCCCGTTCTTTGAAAGGATCTGTCGGGCCGCGACGAGGTCAGATGTATCGAACCCTTCCTTGAATTTGGCGTAGACGCGACCGAGCAATTCCTTGGCGTTGCTTTCTCTTCCCATGCATCGCCATAGCCTGGCAAGCGATATGGCCGACCTCAACTCCCAACTGTTGGCAGACTGCCGAACGGACTCCTCCATCGACAGCACCAAAAAAGCTTCGGCCTGCACGAGATCCGGGTCCGGCTGGGCGAGCAGGATCTCTGCTCTTGTCCGATAGATGTCGGGAAGCCAAACGATTTCGCCGATCGCACCGGCAAGCCGGTGGGCTTCCTCAGCAATGGTCTGGGCTTCCGCGAAACGACCGAGATCAGCCAGACCCTTCGCGAGGAAACAGGATACCGACGAGGAAACGATGTTGTAGTTCTCTGCTTTCAACGCCTCAAGAGAGGCTCGCAGCAACACTATTCCTTGCTCGCTCCGCCCAGTCTCCACCATGATCTGGCCGTTTAGGGCAGCCCCGAGTGTCTTGAACGCCTGAAGCGAATATTTATCCGCCTGCGCCAGAAGTATCTCAACGGCGGCAGATGCTTCGTCGAAGTTACCGCACCAACAGAAAACCGGGATGGAATAGGTCAGGGCCACACAATAGGACACATGATGGCTGTATCTGGAAATTTCCCTGATCGTCTGTCGAGCGACCTGCAGGGACTGGTCTGGGTACCCGACGAGCCACAGCGACCGGGCCAGCATGAAGCGCCCGCGCGCTTCCGTGAGCAGGTCGAGTTGAATTGGTGCGGCCTGTGCAGCCAGTTTAAAACCATGCCGGCAGTGCCTGAGAGCGCCCGCTTGGTCGCCCGCCTGATGACACGCCACTCCGAGCATGAGCTCGGCGGCTATCTCGTCCTCTACAACTCCGATTTTCTGGGCGATGACGGCCGCTCGGTTGGCCGCATCGACCGCCGCGCCCGCGTCTCCCCGTCTTGTAAAGAAGATGTTCAGGTCGGTCAAAAGATTCAACTGCCGCCGGTTGTCGCCCAACCGCTCCGCGAGGTTTAGAGCCGTCTCGATCAGGAACTTCGTTTCGTCGCGGTTACCCAGTGTGTACATCGCCGATCGGGCAAGTGCTTCGGACAGGCGCAAGTCCAGTGGCGTGCCCTTTGCATTCGGTTCGATGATAGCGAGTGCCCGCGAACACCACCTTTGACACTCGCCGTACTGCGAGAGGTCCATCAACAGAACCGCGGCGCTGGCGGAAAGATCAACGGCTATAAGTGCGTCCCCACTATCGGAAAAGCACCATGCAAGCGCTTTTCTGATGTTTCCCAAATGTGGGATGAAGGACGACATGGTCCTGGCATCGTGGATCGCACTTTCGACGGAAAGCGACTTCAGGAAATGCCTGAAATAGTTTGCGTGTCTGTGTGAAATGACGTTGACGTCCTCCCGCGACGCAAGTTTGCTTCCCGCGTAAGAGCGAGTGGTGTCGAGCAACCTGTAAAACAGGTAGCCACCGATGGGCGACACGAAAATCAGCGACTTCTCGACCAGCGAGGTGATTACGAGGCTGGTCTGACCAACGGTCCATCCATCCTCGGCTGCTACTCCGTGCGCTGCCTCAACGCTGAACGGACCCGCGAAGACAGACAACCTGAACAGCATCGTCCTCTCGACATCGGAGAGGAGGTTGATGCTCCAGTCAAGCATCGCCTGCAAGGTCTGATGCCTGGGCAATGCGCTACGCCGACCCCGCAGATGAAGTTCGGCACCGTTTGCCAGAAGCTCGGCCGTCCCGCCGATACCAAAGGTGCCAACACGGCTTGCCACAAGCTCAACTGCAAGCGCGATGCCGTCCAAACGGCGGCACATGTCGGAGACTTTCAACACCTCGTCATCCGTTAGCTCGCTGTCGTGGCCACTCGCACTGGCACGTTCCAGGAACAATTGAACCGCAGGAAAACGAACGACTTCTTGTCTGGAGAGGTTTCCTTCCGGCGGAACCTCGAGCGGCCCCAGCAAAAAGATCGTCTCGCCGTCGGCCCGCAGGGCTTCCCGGGAGGTGGCGAGTACATAGACCATCGGCGCATAGGCGTGTATGCGGTCGGCGATCTGCGCGACCGCGACAATCAAGTGCTCGCAACTGTCGAGTACGACCAGGCAATTCTTGGAGGCCACGAACGCGAGGATCGCCGGTTCGGCGTTCGGTCCCTGAACGGCGCACCCGAGAGACGACGCTATCGCGCTCGGCACGTCCGCCTCCTCGGCAACCGAACTGAGATCGACAAAGAAGACGTGATCCTCCCCATATTCTTGCCTCATTTGGTCGGCGACAGCGACCGCAACACTGGACTTCCCGATCCCACCGGCACCTACAATGCTCACGAAGCGCCGCTCCTTGAGACGCTGCCTGACGCTGGTGACGGTCTCTTCTCGTCCGATGAGGGTTTCCAGAGGCGCGGGAAGTTCATGGCGCGTGCCCGGCCGCGATGATGCAACCGGCAACGGGATCGCAACCCTTGCCATTCGGATGAGAGGGGCTACGAAGCAGTAGCCTTGTCCTGCAACGTTGACGATATACCTGTTGCCGCCCTCTCCGTCCGCTAGAGCCCTTCGCAAGATCGAAAGCTGCGTGCGCAAATTGGCCTCTTCGACGACTACGCCCCTCCAGACGAGCTTCATGAGTTCGTGGCGGCTGACAACCTCACCGGCCCGCTCGATCAAACTAATCAAGATGTCCAAGGCGCGAGAACCGAGCCGAATGTCTTCGGCGTTCCTTGTCAGGATTCTCTCATGGATGTTCAGCTCGAACGGCCCGAAACGTACGATGCCGCCCTGGTCGGAGTTCATCACTTCGCGCAAACCCTATGCATCGATT
Source organism: Rhizobium sp. 01T444 (assembly GCF_056398305.1). Classification (NCBI taxonomy): domain Bacteria; kingdom Pseudomonadati; phylum Pseudomonadota; class Alphaproteobacteria; order Hyphomicrobiales; family Rhizobiaceae; genus Rhizobium; species Rhizobium sp. 01T444. The sequence goes on along the minus strand of NZ_JBFTPD010000006.1, from coordinate 61,257 downwards.
TACAACTATTAACATAGCACGACTCTCAGAAGTGGCGGAGTCGCGCGATGGTGTTCAAAAATCAAAGCGTTTCCGCCAAGAGACGCCAAAACGAGGTATGACATGCCGAGAACAGTTGTTGACGGAGCATCCGTTGAACGGAGTGAGAAGAGTGTTTTCGGCTTTGAATGAGGAAGACAGCCATGATTGAGGAGGTCTCTCCAGCAACGGGGTACCCGCATCGGTCAGCAACCGCCATCAAACCGTCGCACAGTTAGCCCGATGTTCAAACCATCCGAAATCGCGGAGGAACTGCCTGCGCTGGCCATAATCTTGGACCACGAAGGGCAGGCGATCTACTTGAACAGGCACTGGGCACGCGTTACGGGCGAGCACGGTTCCTCCCTGCTCGGCGACCGCTGGAAGTCGTTCCTGCACACAGCTGAGGTTTCCGTTCTCGCGGGCTTGCCCTCCGGTGATGATGACCAAGCGGTCGTACGCGTGCGTACTGTGAACGGCGAATTTCGTTCTCATCTCTTCAGAGCGTCAAATGTCCACCAGGGTCGCCTCCTTGTCGGAATGGAGGCTCATAGCGTTATCGTATCGAAAATCGCCGGCGAGGAAACGGCCGCCGATTTTGAGCGGACACTCGACCAGGTACCCGCGATGATTTGGCGCGCGAGGCCTGACGGCTTCCTCGACTACGCCAACAAACGATGGCTTGATTTCTGCGGCCTGACCCTCGCTGAGGCCATCGGTTGGGGTTGGCGCGACGGGGTGCATCCCGACGACCGGGAGGGCATAGAGACCTACTGGCGGCGGATGCTCGTCAGCGGCACCGAGGGAAGCTACGAAGCCCGCGTCGGCAATGACAAGATCGGATACCGCTGGTGCCTCAGCATCGGAACGCCTCGATACGACGAGAACGGCGCTATCTCCGCCTGGTACGGAGCGATTTTCGACATCGAGGAGAGAAAGGCGGCAGAGACGTCGCTGCAACTGAGCGAGGCCTATCTCGCGAAGGGGCAGGTACTCAGCAAGATCGGCACCTTCGGCTTCGAGATTTCCACTGAAAGGTTGTTCTGGTCTGACGAAACCTACCGGATACTCGAGTATCACCCGCAAACCCGACCGTCGCTGTCCCTCCTGGTATCGCGTATTCACGAAGACGACCTTTCTGAGTTCGAGCAGTTCCGCGCGGAACTACGCGAGCGCAGGGCGAAGATCGAAGCGACTTTCCGTCTTTCGTTCGATGACGGCAGGATCAAGCATATCCGGGTGCTCGGACAGCTCACCTCCGCCGGGGGAGCCGCCTACACCGCCGTGATCATGGACGTCACCGCCGAGGTCCAGAGCGCCGAGCGCCTCAAGCAGAGCGAGGCGGAGATCGCTCATGTCGCCCGCGTCGCGATGGCCGGAGAACTCACGGCCTCGATCGCGCACGAGGTTAACCAACCTCTCGGCGCTCTGGTCGCCAGCGGCGGAGCGCTGCTACGCTGGATCGAACGCGATGAGCCGGATGTCGAAAAGGCTAAGGCGAACGCCAGACGGATGGTCGGCTATGCCCGACGGGCAAGTGACATCATCGCGCGTGTCCGAACGCTTTTCGAAAAGGGCGGATCGACGTTCGGTAAGGTAGACTGCGTCGAACTCCTATCAGGGGCGCTGTCCTATGTCGAAGCTCCGGCCCGTCGAAGCAAGGTCGAGGTTGATATCGACCTCGCGCACGATTTGCCCAACATCAACGGCGATCCCGTTCAGCTTCAGCAGGTCATCATCAATCTGATAATGAATGCAATACAGGCGCTTTCCCACGACGATTTCAGCAGCCGGATCGTCCGCGTGTCGGCGCGCCTTGACGACGATGAGGTCGTCATTTCGTGCAGCGACAACGGACCCGGCTTTTCCGGCGATGGCGAAGCATTCTTCAAGCCCTTTTACACGACGAAGGAACACGGAATGGGAATGGGTCTCGCCATCTGCAGATCAATCGTCGAGGCGCACAACGGGAAGATAACCGCCAGCCAGAACCCGGCGGGCGGCGCGACTTTCTTTGTCCACCTGCCGATCGTTTCCTCACACTAGGAAAGAAGACTTTCATGGACGCCATACACGGCGAACGTCAGCGCGACAGGCGCACGGTACGGACGGTCAGGACGGATGACGGGCTACCGAACCTCACGCCCTGGCGATGCAAGGCCCTCCGGCAGCAAACACGGCGCAACAATCCTCGAACAACGTTTTGCCGGCGGCTACGCGGCGTGCTTCGAGAACGCAGTCTTACGGGCAGCCCGCGAGGGCGGACACCATCTTTCGGACGACGGTGTTAAAGCCCTCTCCTGGGAGTTTGTATTCCGGCCAGGACGTATAGATCTCCGGAGTAAACATTATGTATAAAATAGATAATATTAAAGCTATGCCAACCTGTACAAGGGTATATACTGGCGAATACAATTGTATTATATCGGTATATTCTTAGAGATTTATATTTAATGCGTCATCTAGGAAGGATGACAATCATCGTATACTTGTGCAACCAAGTGACGTGCGTAGTTACACTTGCGCGTCCATCGAGAGGAATTCAGAAATGAACCGTCTTGCCCACATTGCTATAATCGTCGCCGTTTCAACCATCGGCTTCAGTGGTGTCAGCCACGCCGACAGCCTTACAATGAACGGCGATCCGGAGATCGAGAAAACCTTGCTCACCTACAGCAAGCCTTTCTCGATCATGTATCTCGAAGACTACGACAACTCGAAGTTCGACAATACTTCCGGCACCGACGCCGAAGCTCCGCGCAGCACCGGCGGCATTGAGCATATCCAGGCTTCGATTGCCGCAAACAAGGGGCTCGTCGAACGCCTCCAGAAGCGCGGCGTCCACGTGAGGGATATCGTCAACGCTGAACAGGCGGCCGACGGCAGCATCATGTTCACCGTAAACTGATTTCGACGAATGGCCCGGACGCCAGCACCCGCCCGGGCCATTGTCTTTGATAGGCACGCGCGCAGCTTTGCTCGGCAATTTCTGCAAAGCGCTCCCCGCCGAGCGGTATCTTACACTCGGCGGCCGTTCTCTTTCATAAAAGGCGCCTCGCGATGGATCAGCACACCATTGTTAATTCCGACACCTTGTTTCGCCCTATAAATCTCAACGGTCTCACCTTAAAGAACAGGATTGTCATGGCCCCCATGACGCGCAAGTTCAGTCCGGGTGGCGTTCCGGGTGCCAATGTCGCCGAATACTATCGGCGTCGAGCGGAGGGCGGTGTCGGCCTGATTATCACCGAAGGGACGACGATTGGCCGATTGGCGGCTTCGAATGATGCGGGCATTCCTAATTTTCATGCGCAAGAGAGCCTTGAAGGCTGGGCCCGCGTCGTCTCAGCGGTCCACGCGGCAGGTGGCCGCATTGCACCGCAACTCTGGCATCAGGGCCTTACGCGCAAGCCGGGCACCGGTCCCAACCCGGAAGCACTGTCTGAAGGTCCAACAGGAACTGCTCCGGACACCAGGACGATGAACGATTCTGATATCGCAGATACGATTGATGCTTTTGCGAGCGCTGCTGCCGCTGCCCGTCAGATCGGCTTCGATGCAGTGGAACTTCACGGTGCGCACGGCTATCTGATCGACCAATTTCTTTGGGCAAGCACAAACAAGCGGAAGGACGCCTATGGCGGCGATGCTGTTGAACGGACGCGCTTTGCCGTGGAGGTGGTACGGGGCGTTCGCGCGGCCATAGGGCCGGACTTCCCTTTGATCTTTCGGTATTCGCAATGGAAGATACAGGATTATTCAGCGCGGCTCGCCGAAACGCCGCAGGCGTTGGAGGCGCTTCTTGCTCCCATAGCCGCAGCGGGTATCGACGTGTTCCACGCCTCGACGCGCCGCTTTTACGAGCCGGAATTTCCCGGGTCCGATCTCAACCTCGCGAGTTGGACCAGCAAACTGACTGGGCTCAAAACGATTAGCGTCGGTTCTGTCAGTCTCGCAGGCGAAGACTTCTCCGCGCAATTGCTGGGAAAATCCCAGTTCGCGCCGGTCTCCGGTCTGGAGGAACTCATTCGCCGTATGAACGCCAATGAGTTTGACCTGATTGCAGTCGGTCGTGCGTTGATCGCAAACGCGGACTGGGCAACTCTCGTACGCAGCAACGGACAGAATTGTCTGAACCCCTTCGACAAGAAAATGCTGTCCACGCTCGACTGACGCGGACGCGAAAAATTTCACCACTCGATCCGAAGCAAGGAATACGATCATGAAAGCCTATCTCATAAACCATCTTCGCATCCCCAACGATATTCCCAACGAGGCTGGCTTGTCCTACCTGGATCAAGTTGAAGCCACCGTCGCCCCTTTCGGCGGCAGGTGGCTGGCGCAGGGGGCGGCTGAAGTGGTCGAAGGCACATGGCCGGGTTCGGTCGTTCTGATGGAATTTCCAAGCCGAGAGGCCGCGACGTCTTGGTACCGGTCAGAAGAATATCAGGCTATACTTCCGCTGCGGAAGAGCAATGCAATTTCAGACATCATTCTAATCGATGAGATGCCCGAAGATTTTACGATCAAGGGCTTCGTCGCCGGCATTCGTGAAGCGCAGCGGACGGGCTGACTCATTTAGTTCCAGGTCGGTCGATCCGAGGGACAGAAGTCGATCTTATAAGTGTCACCGTTGAGGATGATTGGACATCGATCGTCGGTCAAAGCTCAGGTGGTTTCGATGATGTCCGAGAGGTGGTGTAGCTCGTTCGATCGTCGAGCTTTCCGGTCACGGCCGGGAGCAGGTCAACTTGCGGTGGGCAAGTTGATGAGCGGATCATCGAGGAAAGCTATGTGAACCGCACCGGGTTTGCCGGAGGCCGTTTCGTTTGAGCTATGCGACCATGACTGCTTCGTCTAGCATGGCGTGGTACCGCTATTCGGCTTCGGCTGGCGGTATATTCCCGATGGGCTCCAGAAGTCGTCGGTGGTTGAACATGGGGTAATCGCGGTGTGATCCCCCTGTGACAACCAATGTTCATTGCGGGGTGGTTGCTCCCCGATAAGACAACTTCGCTGTCGTTCTCATCTGCCATTGAAGATCCGGACAACTTCAAACGATCTCGCTCCGTGGGTGCCTGGCTTGGGTTGACAACGAGACGGTATCAATCCGGAGAGATCGATTACGACGGGCATATCTCTCGCCGCGGAGAGAGCCACTTGCGAAGCCTTCTGTACGAGGCGGCAATGGTGATGCTCACGCGACCAAATCCCGAAATGACAGCTGCCTCAAAGATTGGGGCTCAAGCTTCGAGAGCGTCTTGGCATCAAGCGTGCAGCCGTTGCAGTGGCGCGTAAGTTGGCCGTCATCATGCACAGCATGCTAAGCTGTGGCACCCTTCGCGATGGACAAACCGATTTGGTACCGGACCTTTGAATCCGATCGCTTCAGTCAATGTCGAACAAGTCCCGGAACCTGCTAGGCTGCGATCGCAGATATTGCCGTGGAGCGCGCACCTTTGCACCCAGTTGGACGGCCGCGTGCCAAGGCCAGTTCGGTTCGAAGAGAATGGTTCTAGCGAGGGCAATCAAGTCGGCATCGCCGGTGCCAACGATGGCCTCTGCCTGTTGGATCCCGGAAATGAGACCAACCGCGACCACCGGGATGTCTACCGCCGTTTTCACGGCCCGAGCAAAGGGCACTTGATAGCTCGGGCCGGTCGCGATGCGTTGATCCGGGTGCAAGCCGCCGCTGCTGACGTGGATCGCGTCGCAACCGCGTTTTTCGAGCTCCTCGGCGAAGAACAGCGTCTGCTCAAGGTCCCAGCCACCTTCAACCCAATCCGTAGCAGAGACTCGAACCGAGACAGCTCTGTCCGGCGGCATTGCTAGCCTGACCGCGTCGAACACTTCCAGTGGGAATCGGGTTCGGGCGACCAGAGAGCCCCCATATATGTCAGTCCGGTGATTTGAGAGGGGCGATAGGAATTGATGCAGAAGGTACCCATGGGCAGCATGCAGTTGGACGAGATCGAGGCCTAGTTTCGCCGCGCGTTTTGCGGCCGCCACAAATGCGTCACGCACTCGGGCGAGGCCCTGCTTGTCTAGCGCTGCAGGCGGAATAATGTCGGCCATGAAGGGGATCGCAGAGGGTGCTTTCGTCTGCCACCCCAGACCATGGGTTGGAGCGAATTGCCCTCCGCCTAGCCAAGGCACTTCGGTTGACGCTTTCCGACCCGCATGGCTCAATTGAATTCCGATCGGCATATCCGACCAGCGGCGAATACTCTCAAGTGTCAAGCTCATTGCTGCATAGGTCTGCTCGTTCCAGAGGCCGACATCGGCATATGTGATGCGACCTTCGGGAAGGACGGCCGTCGCCTCAATGATAAGCAATGCCGCGCCGGAGAGGGCGAGCTTTCCGAGATGGATGAGATGCCAGTCATTCATACAGCCCTCTTCGGCGGAATACTGGCACATCGGAGCGATGACGATCCGATTTCTCAACAATAGGTTACGTATCGCGAGTGGCTCGAAAAGCGCTGCATTGGCCATTGCTCTAATCTCCACGCTTCTATTCGCACCATTCGCATTTAAACGCATGTCAAGACATCCCGCCGCTTACGACGACTTTGAGCCTACTTGCCGGAAACTTCTGTTGAGACGAGCCGCCGCAAAAGCAACCAATGGCGCGACGCCGAAGACATAGGCCATATCGCGTTCGTCGCTGCAGGGATTGCGACACCAAGATCGGCCAGGAATGGGTTCATGGTCCATGCTGGCAGACGCGGAGGCCCCAACGCAGAAGCTGCCGAGTGGGAACGCGAACCGCGTGAAGCCGCTCCTGCCACGATCGACGGCATTGCTCCAGTACAGCTCCACAATCGCACACCGAGTTTAATAGGCTTTGGCGAACATGATCACTCCTTTCGGTGCGATAATCGCGCTCCAGTTCCGGGACGGTGGACGGTCGGATCAGGCTCCTTTGCTATGCGACATCAACCGCGGTCACCGTCAACGGCAGCCTGTCGGCAAGATCGCCGACGCGTGCGAGGTAGTTCTGAAAGTGCGGGCTGGCCTTATGGGCCGCGACCGATTTTTGGTCCCGATAGAGTTCATCAAGCAAGAAGCGGGCGGGGTTTTCACTGTCCTGCCAGAGATCGTAGCGAACATTTCCTTCCGCTGACCGCGAGAGCGAGACCATCTCCCGAAGCAGGTCTGCCAGCTCCAGTGTGCGCCCCTCTTTCGCAGTGAGAACGCCATAAACCTTGACGGTTGACATAATCAATTCCTTCCATCCGCACTCGTATGGCCAGCCGTCGTCCGATTCAGGCCCACAATTTGTGCGTAAGGATAAAGAAGCACCACGAGGATGGCGCGCAAAATGCTGTCAAATTCAGTGAAATCAGCGACCTAATCCGGGCGTCGAGCGCTTATGGTTGCTTGATGAACAGTAGAAGATGAATAATCGGCGGACCCGTGTCGCCGCAGACATCGGGAACGGTCAGCCGATCACAACCTCAAATGCCAACCGTTTGAATTAACACGGACGGAATGTGAGGTTGGCTGTCCCTGCACTGCGCCTTCCGTGTCGTATATAGATAGTCCTTTGCGAGCATCAGTCTTGCATTAGAGAGCGACTTGAGGCGCCCCGCTTGACACTTGTCACTTTTCGTACGGCGGTTCATAGTGCCGCGACTTGATCAATCAAGGAAGCCCCTGCGTTTCCGATGCATCGGGCGAGCGCGGACGGCAAGCACGGGAGCTATCTTTCCCACATCACCCGAAGGCGAAGACCATGATGGCAAACGGCTCGAACGGCAGCGTCTTCGGATTTGGACCTTACTCCCTCGACGTCGGCGGCAGAACGCTGAACCGCGGCAACGCGGAGGTCATGCTGGGAAGCCGGGCATTCGATCTGCTCACGGCACTTGTACAGCGCCCCGGCGAGGTGATCTCGCGTCGCGAACTCATGTCTGTCGCCTGGTCAGGCCTGAATGTCGAAGAGTCCAACCTTCGTGTCCAGATGGCACATCTGAGACGGAAACTTGGCTGTGGGGTTGAGGGCACGCGCTACATAACCAGTGTCGCCGGCCGGGGTTATTGTTTCGTCGCGCCTGTCATGGTCAAGTCGGAGCAGATAGATAGCGGAATTGACACAGCTCGAGAGCCTCCAATCGCTCCCCAGCTTGTTGTGGCGGACTCGCCGTTCTTCCGGCCGCAGCGACTGCCGCGTCTCGTCGAGCGCCTCTTCGGACGCGAAGAGAACGGTGCAGAGCTGGAAAAGGCCATCAAGTCCTGGCGGTTTGTGACTGTGGTCGGACCTGGAGGGGTAGGTAAGACTTCGCTGGCTCTTGCCGTAGCCCAGAAGCTCACAGGCTTCGAAACGGTCCATTTTGTCGATCTGAGCACGGTCTTGACACAGGATAGAGTGATCGACGCGGTTGCCGCAGTTGGCGGCCTTAATGTTGTTCCAGGTGTTTCCCCACTGGAGCGCTTCGTCGAGCATGTTGCGAAGCAGCGCAGCCTAGTTGTTCTCGATAATTGCGAGCACGTCATCGATGCGGTTGCCGGCATTATAGAATTCGTCAGAGAACGGGCAGAGGGCACCCATCTCCTCGTCACGAGCCGTGAGGCATTGCGTCTCCCCGGTGAAGCGATCTATCTGTTGCGGCCACTTGGCGTCCCACCGAACGCTGGCCGTCTAACCCCTGAGCAGGCGATCGCATGGCCCTCGGTTGAGCTCTTCATGGATCGAGCGGCCCGAGGCGGATTCCTTGATGCTCTCGATGATCGGAACGCGGCCGTGATCGGGACAATTTGCCGAAGGCTCGATGGCAATCCTCTCGCTATCGAATTGGCTGCAAGTCGTGTGGGATCATATGGGTTGGAGAAGGTCGCCGCCCTGATCGACAATCAGCTTGTCCTTCAATGGAGAGCCAAACGGAATGCCGAGCGACGCCACCAAACGGTCGAAGCGATGCTCGACTGGAGCTATGACCTGTTGACCGAGACAAGTAAGCTCTTCCTGCAACGGCTCTCGGTATTCGCCGGGGACTTCTCTCTCCATGCAGCCCTTGCCGTAGCCAAGGCGAATGACTCGTCGCCCTCAGAGGCGAGCCAAATGATCGACGATCTCGTGGAAAAATCGCTGGTTTCGGCTTTTTCGCCGGAAGGCTCATCGCGCCTAAGACTTCTTGAGATCACGAAGACCTATGCCACGGCGAAGCTCGGCGAAACAGGGACCGGACGCGGAGTTCGCAGAATACACGCGGTCTATTACGTTGAGTGTCTGCGCAAGCTGGCCAGTGATAGAAGCGTTCGGACTGACGCGGAGACTGGCTTCGACGTCCAGTTCGACGTCGACAACGTACTGGCCGCGCTTGATTGGGCCTTCTCGGAGGACGGAGAGCTGCCACTCGCTTTGGAGCTGTGCAAGTTTTCGATACCGATGTTCATGGACCAATGGCGCATGGTCGAATGCACGAAATGGTGCAGGCGGGCTCTTTCGGCCATTCCCGAAAGGCTAACCGGCTCGGACTTGGAACTGCGGCTGCTGGAGGGGTTCGCCACTTCCTCTTTCTATACAAGCCATAATGTCACCGAAACGGACGCCGCCTTCCAAACCGGAATAGAGCTCAGCAAACGGCTTAAGGACCACAGAACCGAATTCCACCTGCGCGCCGGACAGCATTTTCTAGCGTTGAAATCCGGCAGCTATCCGAAGATGCTCGACCTGGCCAAACGCTACGCAGCGGACGCCGAAATAAAAGGAGGGCCGATCGAGCGTGTTGTGGCGCAGTGGCTGCTGGGTTCGTCCTATCAGATGTGCGGCGACCAGAAGCTGTCGCAGGAAGCCTACGATGTCGGTTTCCTGGAGGAGGCGGCACTCGGCCTCGCGCCGCTGGGTCAACTCGATATCGCTCAAAAGGCAGTTGCAAGAATTCTGCATGCACGGATGGTCTGGTTGAGGGGGTCACATAATCGCAGTCTCCAGTTCGTTGAAGAGGCGATCCGCGACGCGCGTCAAGATGTTGGTCCACTGTGCGTCACGCTTGTCGTCGGCGTGGAGGTACTCCTCCTTTGCGGCAAGTTCGATGAGGCGCGACCATATGTGCAGCGGCTGAACACTTTAACACGGCGCTACTCGTTGGCTGGGTTGCACGAAGCTGGTTTGACGATGCGCGATCAGCTTCGCCTTTTCCAAGGACATACGGACCGTGCCATCGATTTATTGAGGGCGCATCTGGATGCCGTGCTCGGCGGCCGCCTCGTGGCGTCTACACTTACTGCCTTGGGCGCGCTTGCCCAAGGCTTGAACAAATTAGGAGCCCACGAAGAAGCCATGACCGCAATAAATGCGGCCTTGGCCGTAGACGAAAACGCCGGCGGCAGTTTCAGGCAGCCAGAGCTTCTGCGGATAAAGGCTATAGTCCTCGCCGATGCGCCCAAACCCCGTCTGGATAAGGCGAACTCGTTGCTGAAGCGGGCCTTGTGCTTGGCGCGGGAACATTCGTCCCTTAGTTGGGAACTTCGGATCGCCACGGACATTGCACGCCTGGGCAAGAGAACGGGGGAAGAGGAGGCCAAACAATCACTCCATGCTCTCCGGGAAATCTTGACTCGGTTCGACGGTGGAGAAGTCAGCGCTGACGTTTCCGCGGCAAGAAATCTGCTCGACGGCAAGGCTTCTGAAGAGGAAAGTGCAGTGGCTCGACCCTCTGCCGAACACGCTCCCCGGCATTAGCCGTCGGCGACGACAGATGTCCGGCTGGGTTGGGCCGCGGCGCGACCGTAGCCCGCACCAAAAGAATAGTACTACAAGTGTAGCGAAAATGCTCCGTAGGCGCGACAAACCGGCAATCTGATCCGTTTCTATGGCCTCTTCTGGAGGCCCATATGTCGACAAGAAAACAGCTCAACGCCACACCTCAAATCCGGCATCCGCAGCTTGTCTCATTGATGGATGAGACGATCGCGCACTCAAAAGAGCCGGAGGCGATACCCTCGTCATCTGTTGAACAGTATGTACTCCGGGATCTGTTGTGCGGACTTGCGCTCATGGGGGCGGCCTTGCACGCCTCGCATGAGGCAATTGCAATGCAGTCGCACATACTGGCATCCGCCGGAGGCAAAAAACCCATACGTGCGGAATTTCTGGGTGGGAGATGGCGGTGGTTGATCCGCTCGAAATTATCCCAACGTTTGTGCCGGAAAAAGAAGACAGTCCCATCCGTGAGCCGGAACCGGCTTGGTGAGATCTCGCGCTGGCGCCAGACGGAAATGCTGCGCGAGGACCGGAGGTCGCGAAGCAGGCGCCGATCCGCCGGCAGGGGTCCATTGCTGTGCGCCCCGGCCGGCGGTCCAAAAATCATAAAATGCCCAAACTTCAATGTGTTCAATGTCGGTCTCTGCGAATGTGACTGAACCAGATTCGGTCCTTTGCTCCTGTCTGAATGCGGCGTCAGCCACTTCACCGCCGCCATCGCAGCCATCCCGTGGCGTCGCAAAGCTTGCCAGAACGAGTTTGCTTTTGGCGACTGCGGTTTTGGAATTGCATTGGCCGAAGTCGCTGTCCCGAAATCAGGCCGAAACATTTGTCCGATTGGGTAGAGCAAGCTGGTGCAGGATGCATCGCATAACAGATATGCACGATGCCACCGGCGGTGCGCCGGCGCGCTTGCCGATGTCCGCCTGTCTTTGTTTCTACACACAAAATTGGGCAGCGGGAGCCCTTCAGCGTGCTGCAGATCGAATGGGTGCCGCAGCTAGCGCGCCGCGGAGGATGGGAAGTTGCTGCCCCGGCAGCAACTTCGGCTGCTGCCGGGGCAGCGTCACGTCAGAACTTCAGCACAGATCGTCCGACGATCTCGTTCTTTCTCAATCGATCGAGATAGGGATTGATTTCCTCGAAGGAGAAGGTCTCGATCGTATGGCGGATCTTGTTCTTGGCGGCCAAAGCCATCACCTCGGCGAGATCGGTGTTGTTGCCCCAGAACGAACCTTGAATGGTCTGTTCACGGGAGACGCGCGGGAAGAGGGGAATGTCGATGCGATCGGCGATGAAGCCGACGTCGACATAGTGACCACTAATCGCAAGTAGTCCGGTTGCGATCTCCACGGTCTCCTTGGCACCCGCGCAATCAATTGCCGCGTCGATATCGCCCTGCCCCGTCGCCGCCTTGAGCTCAGCAACTATATCACCAATGGATTTCCCGTTAATATTGATGATGTCATCAGCCCCGTATTCCTTGGCAAGTGACAGCTTCTCTGGATTACGTGCAAAGGCAACCACCCTCGCCCCGCTCCCAAGCAGCTTTGCATATTGTACCGCATAAGCACCGAGACCGCCAACGCCAAAGACGCCGATAACCCTGTCGGGGCCAAGGACACCGGCGTTGCGAAGCTTCTTGATGGCGCGGTATGGTGTCAATCCAGCGTCGGTGAGCGGCGCTATTTCCTCGAACTTGAGACGCTTGTCGACCTTAATTACGTAGCGGGCGGGAACTGGGATGGATTCTGCGAATCCTCCATATGCACCAAAGCCCGGCCAGCGCACATTGGCGCAGATCTGGGTATTGCCAACAAGGCAATGCCGGCAGGTGCCATCACCCCAGCCGGGCGCCACGACGACGTGATCGCCTTCCTTGATCGCTGACTTCGGCACCAGGCTGCCGACCCTGTCGATGATACCGGTGATCTCGTGTCCCGGAGTGATGGGCCGCGGAATGTCGGCATAGGTGGTGAAGAAACCGTCCACGAGCAGAACGTCTGATCGGCACATTCCGCAGGCCTTGATACTGACCAGAACCTCGTCCGGCTGAATGTCGGGAACCGGCACCTCCTCGAGGACGAGGGGCTTGTTGTATTCGTATAGGCGGGCCGCTTTCATGTCTTTCTCCTCTTAGGTTGGTGGATGTGCATCGGAAGGATTTTTGTCTGGACCTCACGCGATTGCGGCAATGGCGGCTTCGGCAACAGCAATGTCCTGTTCGACGGATCCAGCGCTTGCGCCAACGGCGCCGATGATCCTGTTGTCGCGCACTACAGGGATGCCGCCCCCGAAAATGATCACGTTTCCTCGGTTTGTCTGATGGATGCCGTAGAGCGGCTGCCCGGGCTGGGCGAGCGTTGCGAGATAGGCTGTCGTCTTGTCAAAGAGGCGTGCCGTGACTGCCTTGTTGATCGCCAGCTCGATGCTGCCGATCAGCGCCTCATCCTGACGGACGAAGGCGACCAGATGGCCGCCGGCATCGACGACGGCGATGTTATAGGCGATGCCGAAAGAAACAGCCTTCGCCTCGGCAGCGCGCAGCATCCGCTTCGCCTCTTCAAGTCTGATCGATGCGTTTGTCAGTGGCATCTGGTCCTCGCTTCAAATTCAATGATGTCGAACCTGTCCTAGGAGGGGATGCCGCCGGCGGCGGAGGCACGAAACTCACGGATGACATTGGCAAAAGGCTAACATCCCGGCGCTGTCGCCACCTGTTAAACCTTGAGAATTGAAGGGAATTGTCCTTGGCCTTACCGGAATGAGTTGCAGCAAATTCAAATACTTGCGCCTAACTATGCGTTGCGGCAGGAGAAGCCTCGGCAACACAGATGAGTGCAAATGTCCTAGGTGAAGGAGCCAACCGGCTGTCATGCTTAACCAGCTGGCTCAAATATTTTCCGGTGTTCAGGTTGCTGGCTGGCGAGAATAGCCCCGATAAACCGACCTTATCTCGTCGCGGAAGCTTCTGTTGATGCGATTCACTCCCTTGCCGCGTGCCCCGCCAAGAGGTGTCGCAAAAGCTTCACGCCATGTTCGCTTGCGAAGTGGTCCAGCTCCCGGCGGGTCGAATGTTTACAGCTCCGAAGGACAAGGGGAAAAGACGCCAAACTCGCGAAAGGCGTTTCGGGAAGAAGTGCGGGTGCATTGCGCACAGCCACAAGATGTAGGTCGTTGGTCAGGACGGGTTCCGGATTGAATCTGCTGATCGACGAACTGTCATAGATGACCGCTAGGTCCAGCCTGCCATCACTCAGCCACTCCAGGAGGTGTCCCTGTTGATCCCTCGACGATTTGCATCTGCGTCCCGGGAAAGTCAGTTCGCAATCGCGACATCAACGGAACGGTCAACAACAGTGCAGTCGACGGCATGATGCCCACCGTAATCGCCTTGCCGACGACCCCACTCATTGCTTCCAGTCTAGCGTGCACGCTTGCCAAGGTCGCGGTCACCGACCGTGCAGCTTCAAGTACGACCGCGCCTTCATCGGTTAGGACCACGCCGCGTCCATCGCGATGGAAGATCACAGCGCCGAGTTCGGACTCAATCTCGCGCACAGCCCGGCTGAGGGTCGACTGTGTAACGCCAAGGACGATTGCCGCACTGGAGAGGCTCCCGTGCTCTGCAATCCTGATCAGATACAAACAGGATACGAGATTCATCGGCTAGGTTCCAATCGGTTTATGCTGGTCCCGAATTTAGGGCGCGGAGCTGAGTCCTGTCACGGCGGCGAGCGGACGCGAAATCGCAACGCCAGCACCCCGCCGAAAGGGCGCTGTCCGATCGAATGATCAGCGGATGTCGCGAATGCCTACTTCACCCGATTACATTCTCCGCCACCGGCGTCGCCTGAAAGGTTAATAACAAGCGCCGATCTTAGCACCCATGCGATCGCCACCGGCCGGCATGTCCGAATGGGACTGCGTTTCGAATATCCACTAGAGACGCCGGTCTATCGAGTAAACCGGCTTAAACTTAGCGAATTCTTCCGTCGGCGGGTCGCTAATTCACGCACCGGCCCTGATTGGACGGCGTCGATCTGAGTCTGCATTTGCAATCATCAACGCCGTCTACGGGTCCAGAATATGACTGCCGCCTTAGCGGGCAGGAGTGAAGTGCTACAGGTGCCTAACCAAACGGACGTCCCCTGATGGGGACGTCCCCGCTTATTCTTAGGCAACCTTGGCGCTCAATCCCGCATCTAGCGCCGAGACAAGGGTCTTTGCCAGCTCGTGATCGGAGCGGGGGTTCTGGCCGGTTATCAGTTCCCGGTCGTGAACGACGTAGGGCTGGAAATCCCGTTCGCTGCGGGAGACATTGCCGCCGGCGAGCTGCAGCGCATCGACTACGTGCCACTGCATCTTCGCGTGCAGGATCTCATCCTCGATATATTTCTCTTCCTCATTGGTGAAGATGGTCATCCTGTAGCCCGCATAGGGCCAGCCCTCGGCGGCGGCAGCCTTGGCGGCACCGGTATCGTTGTCCTCCAGTGCCGTGCGGAAAGCCTTCATCTCGGTCAGCGATGAGATCAGGGCAATCGGACCATGGCACAGCAGCGCCGTCGGCTTCGCTCGCATGTGGAAATGTTTCAGTATCGTGCCGAAGTCTGCATCCTGCGACAGGTCGACGATCGGTGCTTGGCCGCCCGGCACAAAGACAGCCGCATATTTGTCAAGGCCGTCGGCGACGACCGACGTGAGGGTGCGCGGATGCTGCATGGCGGGGTCGGTTTCGAAAAAGGCGATCGCCTTTTCGAACGCAGCCTGATTGTTTTCGAAATGCCCGACCGCCCATGACACTTCGTCGATGATCGGCTTGGTGCCGGTCGGCGTTGCCAGCACATAATCATACCCCGCCTCCACGACCGTCATGACCGGAACGACGAGTTCGTTGAGATAAGTGCCGGTCTTGCCGATCACGCCGCCGGCCAGTGGAATGCGATCGGCTGCCGATACGGCGACGAGAATAGTACCCTTGCTCATGGTGCCTCCATGGCGTTTGTGTGACGCCTGCTAGCTGTTGGGTGCAGTTGAAGCGCGGATGGGATCATCCACCTTCACAATCATGATTTCGTAGCGGCGAAGGTGCAGATGACCCTATCTGCCGGTCAATCACCGCCGCCTTATTCTAGAAACGTCGGCAGTGGAGCTGAAGTAAAACCCCGTGAAACGGAGTTAATTCGGACCCCCCTGGGTGATGGTGCTATCACCGGCTTTCGAAGAAATAGCAGCATCGCCCCCGCCTGAATGGTGACGAGATGCCAGTCGTTCATGCAGCCATCCTCGACCCAATACCGGCATATCGGCGCAATCAAGATCCCGTTTCAAAGACGATGAGCCACGATCTCTGTGAACTCGAAAAGATGGGCTCTTGCCACGGTTCGATCTCCATTTATCGCGCAGGCTTTGCGTTATTCTCACGCCGCAGCGAATTGAGGGGCGCGCGGCAGCGTGACGGCAAACACGACCAAGCCAAGAAACGTGAGGACGAACCCTGCCCATACCGCCGAGAGCAGACCGAAACCGGCGGCAATCGCCGCTCCGCCGGCCCAGGCGCCGAAGGCGTTGGCGACGTTGAGCGCCGCAAGGTTCATAGCGCCCATCAGTGTCGGCGCCTCCGGCGCAAAGCTTGTCAGCCGCACCTGAATCGTCGGAATGGCGATCATCATCGTCGTGCCGACGCTGAAGAGACCAATCATCAGAAATGCGACATTGTCGCCCAGCGAAGCAAGGGCTGCCAGCACGATCAAGGCGCTGCCGAAACCGACGATGAGGCCGCGCGACGGATACCTGTCGGCGAGGCGCCCGCCGATAAGATTGCCGGTCGTCATGCCGATGCCGAAAAGGGCGAGCGCCAGCGGGATCCACGCCGGATCGATAAACGCGACATTGGTCACGAACGGCCCGATGAATGTGTAGACGGCAAAGATGCTGGCGACGCCAAGAGCAGCGACGAGCATCATGATCCAGACGGCTCCGCGGCGCAGCGAACTGAGTTCCTGCACGATCGCTCCCCCGTTCAGCGCATCAGTCCGAGGCACCCATGCCCAAAGCGCCATAAGCGCCAGCACGCCGACGCCAGCGACGGCGAAATAGGTGTTACGCCAGCCGAGGTTCTGGCCGAGGAAGGTGGCGAGCGGCGAACCGATAATTGTGGCAACGGTCAGCCCGGTCATCACGAGCGCAAAGGCTTTGCCACCATGTCCGGGTCCGACGATATAGGAAGCGACGACGGCGCCGGCACCGAAATAGGCACCCTGCGGCATACCGCTGATGAAGCGGGCCATGGCGAACATTCCGAGGTTGGCGGCGAGTGCTGAGAGCACGTTGCCGACGATGAACAGGCCGAGCAAGGCAAGAAGCAAGCTCTTTCGGTTCAGCCTAGCGGCAGCGAGCGTGACAAGCGGCGCA
Source organism: Rhizobium sp. 01T444 (assembly GCF_056398305.1). Taxonomy (NCBI): domain Bacteria; kingdom Pseudomonadati; phylum Pseudomonadota; class Alphaproteobacteria; order Hyphomicrobiales; family Rhizobiaceae; genus Rhizobium; species Rhizobium sp. 01T444. The sequence continues at coordinate 44,117 of NZ_JBFTPD010000006.1, read as the reverse complement.
CCGATCACCACACCGAAGGCATAGGCGGTGATGGCGTTGGTTGCCACCGGTATGCTGATATCAAGACTGTCAGCAAACAGTTGAAGAACGCCCATGCTTGCGAATTCGGATGTGCCGATACAGAAACTCCCAAGCGCCAGCGCAAAGAGCGTGAGGCCGCGCCGCCGGCGTTGTGCCGCATCCGTACAATGGATCGCGACCGCCGTGCATTGAGGTTCAAAAGCTTTCTGAAACATGTTCCTCTTCGAGCTCCTCTGTTCGACCTAAGGGTGGGGATCGAGGGCAGCGAACCTTCGCCGGAGTTTCCCCTTGGTGCCACAACCAGGCCCGTTGCGGCCGCTCATAGTAGCGATGCTTCGGGCCGCATGGGGTTAAGCGTGGTAAAACTTCGAGAATTTTCTGCGTGACCTGGCAGAGGCTGCCCCAATCGAATGAAGCTTCGAGCTTAAGGGGACGGTCGAGGATTTCGGTGCGAGTGGCGAACCGGTGACGGCAAGGTAGCTCTTGGGACGCGGCAATGCGCGACGGAACGCCACGATTCCTTCATCGGCATAGAGTTCATGGTGCCAAGGCGCAGCTATTCCTTCTCATATTTTAGCGAAGGCTGCCGGGATCGCAGGCCGAGTACCGCCGAAGCTGGTATATTCGACCGACCGATCAGCTGTCACGCGAACGAGAGCGGGCGAATTCACCGGAAACTACAGCGCTTAACTCTCTCTCCGGAGAATCCGACGCTAGATTGAACGGGCATCGCCGAACGACATCTGCGCCCTAGCGCATGGGCGCAGAGCTCCGCGCTTATCAAGGCAAATCATAAACAACGACATCGAGGCCCCCCATGATTGAAGTCGTCCAAGCATTCGATCGGTCGCCAATTGCCGAACTTCCAAGCGACGATGCGGCCGCACTCGAACGAAAGTTGAGCACCGCCCAGCACCTGTTTAAAGATCGACCCAACTGGCTGAAGCCCTATCGTCGTATCGAGATACTTCATCGGCTCGCCGCTCTGGTTCAGGACAAACGCGCAGATTTCGGCCGATTGATTGCCCGCGAAGGCGGCAAGCCTCTCACCGATGCGCTTATCGAGACTGATCGCGCCATCGATGGGATCCGCTACGCCGCGAATGAGCTGCGGACATGGGCCGGTCGGGAAATCCCGATGGGCCTGACGGCGGTAAGCGTCAACCGCCGCGCCTGGACTGTTCCGGAGCCAATCGGCGTCGTTGCCGCTGTTTCGGCCTTCAACCACCCCTTGAACCTCGTCGTTCACCAGATCGCGCCGGCAATTGCCAGCGGCTGCCCGGTCATCGTCAAGCCGGCAACGGCGACGCCGCTCAGTTGCGTCGAACTGGTCAAACTGGTGCATGAGGCGGGCTTACCCGATGGCTGGGTGCAGACCTTCCTGCCCGAGGATCGCGCCCTCTCGGAAGCTTTCGCAACCGATTCCCGGATCGCATTCCTGAGCTTCATCGGTTCGGCAAAAGTTGGCTGGCAGCTTCGCTCGAAGCTTGCGCCCGGTGCGCGCTGCGCGCTCGAACATGGTGGCGTGGCGCCGCTGATCGTCGACAGGAGTGTCGATCTCGACCGGATCATCGAACCGATAGCAAAGGGCGGCTATTACCACGCGGGCCAGGTCTGCGTATCAGTGCAGCGCATCTATGTGCACACGGACATTGAACAGACATTTATCGAGAAGTTCGCTGCCCACGTCGCGGCGTTAAGAACTGGCGATCCGACATTGCCTGAAACCGAGGTTGGGCCGCTGATCACGCCGAAGGAGGCTGACCGAGTTGCAGGCTGGATTAAGGAGGCTGTCTCGGCAGGTGCAAGAGAGTTTGGCGGTGGGCGTGTCAGCGAGACGACTTTGAAGCCATCGGTTCTTGTCCGGCCGCCGAAGGACGCCAAGGTTTCAACTCTCGAGGTCTTCGGGCCACTCACTTGCATCTTCCCCTTCGAAACCCTGGATGAAGCCATCGCGGAAGCCAACGCGCTGCCGGTCGCCTTCCAATCGAGCATTTTCACGCAAGATCTCGCGGCAGCCTTCTATGCTGCCGAACGTCTCGACGCCTCTGCGGTCATGATCAACGATCACACAGCGTTCCGCACCGACTGGATGCCGTTTGCCGGACGCCGTGAATCCGGCTACGGCATCGGCGGCATCCCTTATACGATGAAGGAGATGACAGCAGAAAAAATGCTTGTATTCAAACTGTAATGATCGGACGAGAGAGTGCTTCGTCCATCCACCGCCGTCGCTTCCTCTCCAACAAATGCGACGATGATGGACCGCGCTGGCCTAACGCTGAGTGTTGTACCCCAGAGAAGTTACCGGTCTCAAAGGTTTCAAGGTCACAGAGACGAAGACAGGCATGAGCACTTCGTTATTGCAACGATCACGTCGTCCTGGCGTAAGCCTCCTCATTGTCCATGTCTGAAGTCGCGTCGGAGCGGCACTCTCGAACGAACGCCGATAAGGCCGCTTGAAATTTCCGAAGTTCCTCATAAAAGGGAAGGTGTCCCGATTCCGCGATCACCGTAGCGGCTGGAACTGACCGCACCAGAAGCCCGCTGGCCCCAGGTGTGCGGGCCCAGTCGGGACTGCCACTCAGAATCAGTGTCGGCGGGAGCGTTCAATTCACCGCGCGTTACGAACTTTAACGCCTATTTTGCGACGAACGATCTACGCTTCAACTGCGGGGTGTGCACGAGCACAAGTCGATGGCCTTGCCTTCATGCAACAGGCGCCTCGACCTCGCGCGCGAACCCGACATGAACAAAGCAGATGAAAAAGGAGAAGACGATATGGCATCCGTCGTTGAAAGAATTGCGCTTCCCATTTCGCCCGACCACGTGTGGAAACTGATCGGCGGGTTTGGTTCACTCCCCGACTGGCTTCCCTTTATTTCGAGCCTTGAACTCCACGACGGCGGCCGCATCCGCCGCTTTTCAACGGTGGAGGGCGCGCAATTTTCGGAAAGGCTTATAAGATTTGATCAGGCCAAACGCAGCTACACCTACGAACTTGTCGAGGCGCCAATTCCGGTCGGCACCTATCGTTCGACACTGGGCGTCACGCAGAGCGATGCGGACAGCGGGTCCGTGGTGGAGTGGTCGGGTGAATTCAAACCAGTCGGTGTGACTGAAGCAGAGGCAGTCTCTGTGGTATCCGGTATCTACCGGAACGGCTTGAAATCCCTCGCGCAGCAATTTGGCGTGGGGAGGTCGTCCGAAGCCGCCGACATTGAATTGAGGACCGCTAACTAAGCTCGCCGCGCGCTTCCTTCGTCAGGGCGGGTTTCCGTTTGAAACCGGCCCGGGCCGCGAGAACGGGTGTCGGCCAGGAAGATGGGCGCGGCCAATATTACATGACCCAATCCGGACCCGACACGATCGCACGGGCGGCACGGGAACAGTCGAAGCCTACGGTAGGTCGGCAGGAGCTGGATGACGCTCTCGAGGAAATCCGCGATTATGTCGTGCCTAACGACGGTGAGTAGTTGGATGTCGATGTCTGGCTCGAGAGAACGGTCAGCGTCAGCTAAGCGGTCAGATGGTGGAAGATTTCGCAGGTTGCCTCGGGGCGATCGCAAAGCAGCTTTCCAAATAGATAGGTGTGCGCTTTCGTCTGCGATTCCCAATTCCGGCCATCCAGCATGCCTCTGTCCTAGACACGCCAATCAGTATCGATCCGCCCTTCCTCCGCCTTGTGAAAGTACTGCGAGCAGACCAACCACCCTTTCAGGGGCCTCAACAGGACGATGCAGGCAGCGAGGGTCAGCGGCAAAGTGACCACAAGGTGAACCCATAACGGGGCGTCGAAGGTCAACTGGAGCCAGAGAGCGAATGCGAGCGCAGGAACCGCGACGATACTCATGGCGAAGAATGCTGGTCCGTCAGCTGGGTCCGCGAAGGAATAATCCAGGCCGCAAACCTCGCAACCGGGAGCCAGCGACAGAAGGCCGTTGAATAGATGACCGCGCTGACACCGCGGGCATAGTCCTTTGATGCCTGTCAGCGCGGGATTTTTGGTTTCATCGTACTCGCTGGTCATCCTCGGACCTTTGCAATGCGCCGACCAGTCATACCGCTTCTGATTTAGGCGGCAACACCGAGGCGAACTCGTCACGAGCCGTTGGGTTCCCGTCGATCATCTCGTAGACGGCCTTTGATCTGCCGAGCGTAGTCATTAGCGAAGGTGGCCCCGAAAAGGGTTCGCCACCAATGTGCCAGCCGTCCGTATGTAGTTCCTCGATCAGAACCCAGGTCACCGACCTGAACGCCTCGGAACCTTCGAATTTCACCATGACGTCTGTGATCGCCTTCGCCAAGGCATGTTTCTGGGTGCTGGTGAAGACGCCGTCGACCAGTTTGATGTTCACGAAAGGCATGGATATCTCCTGTAAGATTGAATGCGGAGGGCAACGATCACACTTTCGAGGCCTGTCAATGAACCTCGACGACAAGCTTCCCGTTTGCCTTGCGATTCTCCAAAAGTTCATGAGCGTCGGAGGCCGTCGCCAGGGTGAATTTCCTCGGATCGACCCGCGGCGAGACCTTTCCAGCTTCCACCAGCTTCGTCGCCTCTCGCATGATGTCGCCGTGATGTTCTCGTCCCTCGCCGGTTAGAAGAGGGATCAGCGTGAATACGCCGGAGTAGGTTGCAGACTTGAATGACAACGGAGCTAGCGCGTGTGTCCCCCAACCGAGGCAGCTCACGACATGACCAAACCGTCCGACGGCTTTGAAAGCGATGTCCAGCCCCGGACCGCCAACCGTGTCGTAGACAACATTGAAACCTCTTCCGTCGGAATGCTTCGCAACGTAGCTGTCGACGTCATCTGAGGCGTAGTCGATCGGCGTTGCCCCGAGACGATCTCAACCGGACCGCAAAGAGCATCAAACGCAATCTGCAAGAGCGCATTGATTCCGCAGTCGAAGTGCTAAATGAAGAAGATCTCGCAAGGGTCGCCATCATGTTAGATGCATTGGCCGCTGCTCGGTCTTAGGCTCTGTAGCGATCAAGATGGTCGCCTTGAACGGATCTGAACCGCCGCCTCTCTGATTGCGAACCACTTTAAGTTTGGCGCTTTGATATTACTGAGCTTTTGAGGCTATCTCGACATGCAGACCGTGCATCAACGGCGTTTACTATCACTTTGACAAGGACGGCTATGCGCAGAGCCGCAGCCCGGCGTTCCGCGTCGTCGATACGCGTGACTTCAAACCTTAGTATTTGATGTCTCGTCCTGTTTGACGTCCTTTTTGCTTGGTGGCGCGTTTATCCTGCCGGCATGCAGCATTGCTTTGGTCATTGGCCGCGCGGCAGTCCTGCTTTGTATCCCGCGCGCCCTGGCGGGTGTCTTGGCGGACATCACGCGCAGATTTGCGCTGCTGTCCCTGCTCTGTCGCGACGGACATTACTGGCATGCCCAAGAGGAATATTGCAGCCATCGAGGCAGCGGTGAAAGACTTGAGTCCGAACATGGTCCGTCTCCCGTTGAGAGGCCATAACTATAGCCTTGATGCTCTCAGTGGCGGCGTGAATGCCGCCACTGTCACAGGTTCTGCTACATTTTAGAGACCGCTTCCATGGCGTCTGCCAGCGTAGAGCCGGTGTTGCTCTTGCAATAGGCGGCGACCTTCTCCGCGTTGGCGTGAGCCTTTTCGCCGTCGATCATCGCACTGCCAGCTTTTCCGTGAACGTACCCGTTCACCCACATGGCCACGCCGATGGTTTTGGCGGCAGACATGTCGCCAACTTCCTTACAGGTAACCTTTGACATGTCCACTTCCGCGGCCAAGGCCTGGCCTGCCAAGCCAAGACCTGCAAATGCTATTGCGATTGAAACTAGGCGCATCATAGTCGTCCTCCCAAACACCCTTGCCCCTTACCAGAGCGAGGGTTCGTGTGTGCAGTGATATGTTTGGAAACCACAAGGGGCCGCGGTCAACTCTGATCGCGGCAGGTCGCAATTTAGAAACAACTAATAATAGCACGATACGTTGAAGGATACACGTAGTTTTTAATATGCGAAGGATGCCTCGCCTTCTCGGTAAACCACGCGGCCTGCTCAGGCGCCACCGAACGGTGCAAGCACTACCGTGATGGCGACCCGCCACGGTCAGCAAAGGTGGCGAGATCTTGTTCACGATGCGCAAGAAAATATCGATGAGACCTTTCAAAGGTTTGTTCTTCTCTGGCGTGCTGGCCCGCCCAGAAGGCGAGGTCGCGCTCTCGGAGGATTGGAAAGCTCGAAGTGCCCGGTGCTGCAATTCTTAAGGCAAGGCGCCCGGTTCGTTTGCGGCATTAACTGCACCGGCGCGGGAAGAAGGCTGCGAAGGGCAAGGCCGAAGATGCCATTCCCGTCTTCCAACGTCGTGAACATCATGGACGCGCTGCGCAAGTCGGTAGAGGCCGACCTCAAGAGTAAAAGGGCTTCATGACGGGCCACCCAGTTGTGCGAGCGGAAGTGCATCGTCGTAACAAACAAGAAACGCTCTTCGCAGGGCTCGGCCTTAGGGGAAATTTCGGCTCTTCACCTTCAACGTATCAATGTGAAGATCCCGCACATATCCCGAGCGGGAGACTATGCCGAGCCTGTAAAGCACGCGATTTTCCGATAAATCCTGACAGCAAGCTCGGTATATTTTTCAACTGCCACGCCCTAAGAGCCGTCACCGATCTCCGCGAACGCGCTTCCCTGAGGTGCTCCCCGATTATGGCTTAGCAGGAGATGGGATTTTCCGGGGCTATAAGCGCCTCATCACGCTCCTCTCCGTCGGCGATGTGGCGAGAATGCGCCTCAAGGAGGCGTACAGCGTGCGGACTTGTTCGAACAAGTTTCATGCTTTCTCCCCGTAGCCGGATATCGGCTTGATACCCTCGGCGCCAAGATGGCCCACATGATCGAGAACATCGGCGCAACAATAGACATCTTCGGATTGCTGAACTGAATGCGTTCAGTCGCGACCGTGCAAAGCCAAGGCGAAAGATGCCGCGATGCCAGCGCAAGTTTACTCGGACCCAGAAGTCCTAGTGAAATCGCGACCATGACCGAACGCTTATGCGAGGTGGCAAATTCCAAAAGTTTGGAGATACTTTCTTTTTAGGATAGTCTAATATTTTATCTTTCTTATTTGTCGATTACATATACGATTGCGTTCGGACGCGATGATTGGAATGGAGGTTCCAAATATCCAGATCCGCCATCGGCGGTATGCCAATCGGTCAGAGAGTGCCCGAAGGATTTCACGACCGCCTTGCATTTGGATATTTTACTGACGCCGATTTTTTCGGGTCATCCCGTTGGGTCACGCAGATCATTGCGGCGGCCACAGAACAATTCAGCCTGCACACCAAAAGGGGATATCAATGAGAAGCTTCGTGACACTTATCGCGACAATGTCAGTGGCGCTTTCGTTTGCGATGGCAGCCTACGGACAAAATCCCGTTCCCAGCGCCAGTGATGTGCTCGTCAAATACGGGGAGGTTGAGGACTGGACCGTCTATACCAATCAAACCCGCGGAGATTGCCTCATCGTGCGCGACTTCGGTTCAGGTTCGGTGCAGATGGGCGTTACCGCAAATCAGGACGTCGGATATCTCGGCGTGTTCTCGAAGGCTGATATCGGCCTTCAGAACGGGACCAAATCGGAAATCTTCGTCTCCATCGCCGGCCATCTCTATAGTGGTGTCGCCACCAGCACCCATGGAGAACTCAAGGGCGGATATTCGGGCGGCTACATCCTGACGAACAGCCCGGAATTCAAACGCGCCGTCGCGAAGAAATATGAAATGATCGTGTTTCCGGAAACCAAGGGAACCTTCGTCGTCGATCTGAAGGGAACTTACAAGGCAATGGAACTGGGCCGGAAGTGCCTCAAGCATTGACCTTGATGTAGAAAGACCTGTCCGTAAACTCGGGAGACTACGTCGTATTGCCGCCTACCCCGGCAGCGGCAAGACCCGCGTGATCCTCGCAAAGCTTCTTGGGCTTGCAGATACCGTCGACAAATCCCCCCGATTTATCGGTTGCATAACCTACACAAATGCGGCCGTGGATGAGATTGAATCCTGTAGAGGGCTGCGTGCGCCCCGACCACGAGGAGTTTGCGCAGGTGCCGGTTGCCCATTTTGGAAATGGAACCCAGCCTTGGTTTGCCACCGGTCGAATGCTGCGTGGGGACAAGGCCCAACCAGGCTGCGAACTCACGTCCGCCTTAGAACAGCTTTGGGTCTGAGACGCTGGCCGAAAGGCAAGTAGCGATGACGGGGCCAATTCCGGGAACGGTCGCAAGCCGAATACTGACATCGTTGTTGCGATGGGCGGCAAGGAGCGCCTTGTCTAGCTTTGCAATCTGCCCCTCGATCTCTGTCCGTCAGGTGGATTTCAAAGAGCCGTACGAGCCCGATGGTTAGCTCCCACCCCCAATTGCCATTCTTTTTCAATGGCTTCTGCACCAGTGGATGACTTGGCCGGACAAGCGCCTCCGCCATCGCGTTCTGAGAATGCAACCTTGGTTTCGAGCCACAAGATTAGTTGCCGCACTTCTTGCCGTGTGAGCAATACTGCAGTCACGTCCACTTCCGCCGGCAGCCCACTCTTGGTATCGACGACATTGAAAAGGCCGTAAGCTGCCGGGACGCAGACGTATCTAGGTTTTTTTTCGATTGTGACATCGCTCGCCCCTGGGTTTTCCACCTTCAAATATGTGGACCGCTACGTTTGTTCGTGGAAATTTTGCCGACCCGATAGTCGCTCGGAGCTCGGTTTTCTCTGAAGGCTATCAGCCCCGCGTGCAACGGGCATTGAGCGAGATCAAAATAAGAACTCCCCGTTCTTGATCGCTATCAATGCAAGACACTCGCGATTTTGGTTGATTGTAGGAGGGCAAGATCCCTCCGATCGGAGATTCCAGCAGAAGAGTTCACCTGATGCGTTGGAACCAATGGTACAGCTTCAATAGCTACATCCGATCCTCGCTGTGGATCGTTCCATTTATCGCTCTCGTGCTTTACGTCGGTGCAATCCGTTACGCGTACCTGTTCGATGCCTGGATCCTGTGGGCAGATGTTTGGCCTTGGGGCGTCGAGGGAACCCAACGCATGTTGGAGACGATCATCACAATGACGCTAACCTTTGTTGTATTTACCTTTGGTTCGCTACTTGTGGCAATTCAGGTCGCGGGAGGTCAGTTAACACCCAGGATCATCGCAACGGCGCTTCTGAGCGATAATGCCATCCGCTTTACGGTCGGCCTTTTCATATTCACGCTGCTTTTTGCAACGGGGGCCCTCGCAAGGCTCGTCACCACCGTTCCACACGGCATATCCGGAATTGCCGGGATGCTGGGCTTTTGTTCCATTGCCGCGTTTCTTTACCTTATCGACTATGCCGCGCGCCTGCTGCGACCGGTCAGCATCATCCTGAAGGTAGGTGAAAAGGGCCATCGCGTCATCAAAGATGTTTACCGCCAGGGTGCTAAGCATGAAGATACGCATGGAGGCGTTTTCGTTCTGTCTGACGTGCCCGACCGCATCGTGTACCACAAGGCGAATCCGGCGATCGTGGTGGCCGTCAATCTGAACGCCCTCGTCGCGCTCGGCGAGGATAAGAACTGCGTTATCGAGCTTGTCCCAAGAGTGGGTGACTTCGTCGGGACGGACGAGGCGCTGTTTCGGCTGTTTGGCCCAACACTGCCACGCGACCGGGCGCTGAAGGCCCTTGTGGCCTTCGGACCAGAGCGAACCCTCGAGCAGGATTCGACATTTGCTTTTCGAATCATTGTGGATATCGCCATCAAGGCTCTCTCAAAGGCGATCAACGATCCAACGACGGCAGTTCTCGCCATAGACCAGCTTCAGCGCCTTCTCTGCTTTGTCGGCAGTAGGCAGCTTCTCGGGGAGGAAATTCGCAGCAAGTCAGGAAAGTTGCGGCTTATCCGCAAGACACCGAACTGGGAGGACTTCGTAGAGCTGACCTTCAGCGAGATACGATTGTATGGCGCGGAAAACTTCCAGATCGCGCGGCGATTGCGCGCCGTGATCGAATACGCCCTGCAAGTATTGCCGGATGACCGACATCGAGCGCTGCTTAACGAACTAGACCTGCTCGACCGGATGCTGGAGCAAATCTACGTCCTTCCGGAGGACCTGATACTTGCACGAACACCAGACACCCAAGGCTTGGGTGGCGCGGGCGGGAGGTCGAATCTTGCCACCGCCGGTCTCGATCCGCCTTTGCGCCATACGTCGAGCCATTAGGAGCACTGCCCCTATCGACTCGGCGGAGGTGCCAAGTTTGGATAGGGGGTGTTTTGGCAACGTCCACGCATGAATCGACAATGAAAAGTCGTCACGGCTGAAAACAAAGGTAACCGGTGTTCTAGCCCCACGTTGTCCTGTCCTTCCTGATCTGTGATCGCTTTTCCATGGACGAGCAACGGGAGTTTCTCCATGGAGAGAGCATTGGTGCAGGGATCGAATTTCAACGGTTACCGCCTATGAGTGTTTGGTCGCAAGCAGCGGGATTGATCTGCATACCATGCCGCATAAGCACAATTCCGCCCGCCGCCATCACATCGGCAAAATGAACTTCAAGGTGACGAACTGGGCGGAGTACGAGGCAGGCCTTCGCCCGCGGGGCAGCCTGACGCTTTGAATGAGCGCGGAAGCTCTGTCGTTATGGCAGGTGTGCATAAAAGTCCTCCTGTATAGATCGCTGGCGACATAGAGGTCGACAGTCAATTGTCGATATGCCCGACTTGATCATCCTTCGTTCGACCGGGATGCATCGCTTCTAGCTGTCTGCTGGTCGCTCATAGAATGGTAACGGGCCTGCGACTCTTCGGTTTCCATTTTCACGCGAAGGTCCTCTGAAGAAAAGCGAGTGCCTTCTGAGCCACCAGGACGCGGATGGTCGTTATTGCCCGCATAAGCAGGTTTWGGATCTCGGAAGTCGAGAGGCGATCGACCTCGTTGGCGGCCCGCACGAGTTCGGAAACAAAGGATGGAACACTCCAAGGAAACGATTTAGCCAGAGAGTTCAATCCTTAGCATGGACGCTGGGCAGTCTCGACTATGGGAGGGATCATCCCGGCAGAAGGAGCCGCCTCATCAGCGGCTCCCAGCCCAATCAATTGATCGACGACCACTGACTACGGACGTCGTCCGCGCTCTTGGTCAGATGAACGTGTTTATCGATGTGATCCACCCAATCCAAAGGAATTAGATGATGCTGACCATCGTCGGAATCCGACTTTGTGAGCTTAATCCGAGACGAGCCGTCCATATGGTCGACGGTGCCAACGTGGGTGCCGTCTGCGCCGATCACTTCCATATGTTCGCGAACCTGTTCTGCAGAAATCATTGGAAATTCGTAAGCGCGATTTTCGATGCGCATTGACGGCAGCAAGACCGATGAACGTGCGCGCATTGGTAGCGAGATCCGGCTCTATCCGGCCGCAGTAGTCTTGGAGAAGTTGAACGGCAGCAGGTCGCCGATTTCGGCCGCTTCGCCCCGCTGCGGCAACTCTGTGAGTACGTGGCGCAGCCAGGCGAGCGGGTCGACGCCGCAGGCACGGCAAGTCAGCATGAGACTGTAGATCACGGCGCTGGCCCTGGCTCCGTCAGCGGTATCGCTGAACAGCCACGATTTTCTTCCGGTGGCAAAAACTCTGATCTCGCGTTCCAAAATGTTGTTATCGATCGGCATCCTGCCGTCGCTGGTGTAGCGTGTCAGGTAATCCCATTGGTTCAGGGTGTAGGACACGGCGTCGCCGAGCTTTGTATCCGGCACGACCTTTGGCGCGATATTGTCGAGCCACACCTTCAGAGCATTCAGAACAGGCAGGCTGTGCTGTTGGCGGAAACGGCGAATGCAGTCAGCCGTCGTCTCCCCGGCATCTGGGGTTTTGTCTCTTGCCTGCTTTTCGATCCGGTAGAGCTGCTCGAAGAACCGGAGCGCCTGTTCCGGCGGTCCGCCTCCATTCTTCCTGGTTTTGAGGGCCTCGACGAAGCGGCGCCGGGAATGGGCCATGCACCCGACATGGGTTGCACCATCCAATGTGCGCCAGGCGGTGTAGCCATCGCTCACCAATATACCGCGATAATCACCCAGGAAGGTCTGCGGATAAATCTGACCGCGGCCAGGCTGGTAGTCGAGAAGCACGATTGGCTCGTCACTATCCTCGCCGCTGCGGTAGGCCCACATATATGACGTGCTGGTGGCTTGCTTGTCCTTTTCCTTCAGGACTTGGACCGTCGTCTCATCGCCATGAATGAGAGGCTGCGATCGCAACCGCAGTTTCAGGGCATCATAGATGCGGTGCAGATGCTTCTCGCTTGAGCCGATCACCCAGTGAGCGAGAGCGCCGCGGCTGATCGGAACACCGGCCCGCTCGAATGTTTGCGCCACGCGGTAAAGCGGCGTGCCATCGACGTATTTGTGGACCAGCGCGAAGGCCAGCGTCGAAGCAGTGGCGATGCTGCCCGGCAGAGGCTGCTTCGGCATAGGCGCGATCACAACGGGCGTGTTGATCCCGGTGCGGTCGCAATGGCGGCAGGCATACTTGAACCGGACGTTCTGCAGGACCTTTGCCTTGACCTCGATATGAAGCTGTTCGCTAACAGCCTCGCCCATGCGATGCATTTGACTATCGCAGCAGGGACATGACTTCTGATCCTCGGGCAGGTCATACTCGACACGCTCGCGCGGTAGGTCTTCCGGCAGAGGCCTGCGTCCACGCTTCTTTCCCGTCTGACCTTCTACCGCTGGCAGGCCGGTGTCCGGAAGCTCGACAACATCGCCTTCCTCGCTGCCATCTTCGATCGCAGCCTCTTCGGCCTCGTTGAAGAGGCGATCAACGTGCTTTTCGCTGCGGGGTGCAAAGCGATGCAGCTTTGCAAGCGCCAGCTCCTCCTCAAGCTTTACGACTCGCTGCGAGAGCGCTTCCTTCTCGGCTTTGAGCGCGGCGATTTCGGCGGCACTTGTCTTCGGTTAACCGCTTCAGGACCAGCACGAACCCGGACCGATCAAAGAACAGCAGCTTCACCCGGTCACGCCGGCGGTTGCAGAAGGCAAACACTGCAGGAGCAAACGGGTCCAGCGCCATCGTCTCCTGGACCAGGACAGCAAGGCTGTTGATGCCGGCCCGAAAGTCGATCGGCTCGCGATGCAGGTAGACCTTGAGATCAGCGCCAAGTCTGAACATGACCCAGAGCTCCGATTATTGCCGTCAATGCGTTGAGATCGCTGCACTCCAGCGTCAATCTCACACCATTCGGCAGTGACGCACTCACCTTTGCTGGAGAGGTCAGCGGGCCGCTTCTCTCCGTCGTCGGCAATCGCTCTTCGCGATCCGTGGCAGGCATCTCAATGTCGAACTCGCTGCTCGGGGCGGCGATCTGAACGGGAATAAACGCAGATGACGAAGACGGCGATAATGGATGGGCCTGGGTGTGTTTCCTGATCCATTTCCAAACGAGGTTCGCGTTGACCCCGTGTTCGCGCGCAAGTTTCGATACCGATGCGCCAGGTTCAAGGCAGGCCGCAACTAGGCGATCTTTCGAACCTGGATCGAAGCGGCGCCTTCCATTCCGACCAACCAGCCGCACGGCGAGTTTTTGACCTTCATCCATCACTTGGTGTCCACCTCTTTTAGGTGGACCCCTTGTATGGGGATTCTGTTGTCAAGGGGGCTTGGCACCGGTTTCGCGGCAAAGCGGTTAGGATCGCCACCACAGAACGGTTGTTTTGCCGGCTGTGCGTTGATCCGCAAGCATCAAATTCGAGGGAGCCTGCCTTTGGGCGCTTCGCATTGCGCCGCAACCTTGTATTCGGTAGGTCTTAGATAGGACCGTGAGCGTCCGGCGAACGCATTTTCGTCTGGTCGAGCGGGCGGCTATGGGATGCGCTTTGCCTCATCAGCCATGACACGCTCTATCATCTCGGGATCGCATTGTTCATCGACAAGGAACTTGCGGATACCACCATCCCAGGTCCGTAGGTCGGCGAGCAGAGCTTGAAGATCGTCAATTCCGTTTTCGGTCAGGCCTTTTGTGCCATCTTCACTGCCATCACGGACATACACCAATTCGCCCTCGGCGATGTTGTCCGAGTTGGCGGTGATTTCCTCGATCAGTTCGAGGTTCTCGCCGATCATGCCGGCGACTTCTTTAAGCGTGTAGATGAACCGCGATCGTGCCATCACGCAGCCTCGTATCGGTCTTTCGCCGGCGCCCACTGCCAGGGTAGCAGTTCCGCAAGTCGATCCTTGGGGTGCCCCTGGATTCTGGTCAGGACGTCTGTGAGATAGGCCTCCGGATTATGGCCATGGAGTTTGGCAGTCTCGATAATGGTCAGGATGTTGGCGATGCGCTCACCACCCTTGTCCGACCCGGCGAAGAGCCAATTTTTTCTTCCGATTCCAAGCGGTCTCATAGCGCGCTCGGCTATGTTGTTGTCGATCTCAACACGGCCATCGTCGATGTAAACGCTCAACGCTGCCCACCGCGAGAGGGCATATCGCATCGCTTCAGCAAGCTTCTGCTTCTGTGGCAGTGTCGGGAGAGTCGCTTCGATCCAGACCTTCAACTCTCCCAGTATGGGCTTGGCATGTTGTTGGCGCAGTTTGCGTCGCTCGTCAGCCGACATGCCGCGGATGCGATCCTCGACATCGTAAAGCACGCCTATGCGGGTCAGCTCTTCGTCTGCGATCGGTGACGGCTTCAGCTTGATCACGTCATGGAACTTGCGGCGCACATGCGCCATGCAGGCGGCCTCGATGATCTGGTTGCCGTAAAGCTTCTTGTAGCCGCCATAGCCATCGGCATGCATCACACCGCTGAAGTTTGCGAGATGGACAGCCGGATGCACGCCCTTGCGGTCGGGGCTATAGTAATAGGCGATCGCGCCGGGAGTGGGATCTTGGTAACCGCTTCCATCGAAGACATAGACCCAGACCCTGCCGGTTTTCGTCTTCCCGCGCCCAGGGTCGAGAACATCGACCGGGGTATCGTCCGTATGTATTCGGTCGACCGCGGCGATATGCGCTCTGATCAGCAAGATGAGAGGAGCCAGTAGAACGGAGACGCGGCCGACCCAGTCCGCCATGACAGAGCGGGAGATGTCTATGCCCAGCCGGTCGTACATCTCGGATAGGCGGTAGAGGGGGATGTGATCATCGAATTTGGCGACCATGATATGGGCCAGCAATCCTGGTCCGGGCTTGCCGCGCTCGATCGGCAGGGTCGGCATTTCGCCTGCCACTGTCGTGTCGCACTCCCTGCAGATCATGCGCTTTTCGACATTGCGGACAATCTTTATGGACGCAGGCACGTGCTCCAACACCTGGACTACCCTTTCGGCGGCCTTCAAAAACGATGTGCCACCACAGGTCGGGCAATTGCAGGGCGCCGCATAGACCAGCTCTTCAGTTGGAAGACCATCGGGCAATGGCTTGCGCTTCGGCTTGTCCGGCGCGTCATCCAACTCCGGCAGAGGAGCTTTCCCGGAGCGCATCTCAGCCTCCGCACGGGAGGCCTCGATCTCCTCCAGCATCAGCTCAAACTGCTCGATCTTCCGGTCGATCTTTTCCGAAGAAGCGCCATGCTGCCGATGGCGGAGCAGCTCCAACTGCGCGCGCAGGAGCCCGATAATGGAGTCTCGCTTGCTGACTTCGGCTTCCTGGCTCTCAAGTTTCGCCGCCTGTTCCGCGACGAGTGCGCGCAAAACAGATAGCTCGTCCTGACTGTCCAGCGGCGTTGGGATGTCATGCCGTCGTGCGACGTGTTGAGTTATCATTACTGTGGCGAGATGCGTGTGGGAACGAGCATGAGGGGCTTGCATCTGTACTGAGTTGCAAGCCCCACTTCTCGGAACGATCGAGATATTTTCACGTCTACATAGCGGGATCGCGCGGAGGGGGTTTAGTCTCTTTTTAGACCCGGGGCCCTACGGGCCAGCGCGCGGTCCCACCAATGCCGCGGAAGGAAATGGCGGAAGAACATCACGACAAAATCAAATCCCTTCATCGGCGATAATCTTAATCCCCCAAGCGTTTACACTGTATATGTAGGCACTCATCATGCGCTACTTCATGGATAAAATATCCAACAATGTCGCTATGCGGTGTTTTCTTGCAACAACATGCTATATTCGCGAAGAATCAGACTTAAGTCTCAATTGATTACAGGACACCTCCCGCTAGATCTACTACGTTGTGGTCAATTAAGTATCGGATCGTCATGCCAATTATCGAATCGGATCGACTATTATTCAAACGGGTTTGGGCTCTCGGCGCCAAAACGGTGAGAGAAAATCGCATCTCTGCGCTGATTGACGTGGCTCTTAATACCCCCACGCTGGAACAATACCAGGACGCTCACGGCCAGCGGATGACCGACATGATCAAGGTCGTTCAGCTTGGGATCGCGCAACTTCGCGGCAGCGAGGACCTCGCCCAATCTGATGACGCGCAGACGCCTGCTCCGCCCTCCCGTCGTTTCGCCAACAGTCGGAACTGATGTTAAGTGGATACACCCTATTACTTACTTGTCCGAGCAACATGGGTTTCGTCATTTCCTGCCGGCCCCAAGTTTCCTGTACCGGCCGCGCACCCCAGCCGCTGGCCAGAAGATGCGGGGCCGGCACCGTCGCTGGTCTAACAGTGGCTTCTGAGCTAGCCTCCACCCTGGGACGCAGAAAGCCGCTGGCGCTCCATCCGGTCGATCCGCTCTCTCAGATCGAGCAAGATGTCCCTCGCGCCATAGACTGAACCTTGCGCCGTCTTGACCTCGTCTATCTGGCGCTGCTGATCAATGAAACGTTGATCGTAACTTCCGAACACCCTATGGAGTTTCTTCCCGCCGGACCTGAGCGTCACGCAGCTCCTTCACATTGGTGTCAGTCCTTGCGCTATCCTCTGGCGATCGGGTGGTCCTCCATTCAAGCTCGCTCTGCGTCACCATCTTGTCGGCCAGGATACTGACAGACTGCTTCAGGTCGCTGGTTGCTTCACGGATCGGGAGATATGCCGGGAGGCCGTCCAGCATGGCGGCAAACGTCAGCGCTACGCCCAGTGCCTACCACTGAGGCTTGTTCCGCTGTGCGAGATTACTCGATAGCGCGGCGATCGAGGCGCGCGTTTCATTCGCTAGGGACGTAACGGCGGTGTCAGTGCCCTTGAAGCCTGCACCCATCCCCACTTCGAGGTCGGTCTGCCGGCGCCCGAGGTTGGTGACCCGCTCGCCGAGCTGGGCCGTAATGGCATCCGTATAGACGCGGTGGGCGTCGTTGTTGTTGCTCATGTCGTCTGCCATTCTGTTGGTGCCCTGTCCTTTCGATGCAATGCCTATATTTGGATAAACCGCCGAGTGTGCGGCACACCTCTTGCAAGGCTAACGATGTGTTATCCTTACAGGAGTTGAGCGTTATGAAATGGGACACATCTGCACAGTTTGCCCCTGTGATCCTGGCCTTCGATGCCGACCGCGAGCGCGTCTTAGTGCGCACCGTTCAGGAAGCGGCCGACGCGCTGATGAGGAAATGGCCTATCGATGACGGCGAAGAATTCCTTGCCGCGGTGAAGGCCTGCCTTGATGTGATGGCTAGGAAAGCTGAACCCGAGGACTTGAGGGCAGCTCTCATCAGAGCTGCAGACGAAGCTGACGTCACCGTCGTTACTGTCCTGCACTGACTGAGGGTCAGAATCCGAGATCAAAAATCGATGGCAGACTTGCAGACACGAGGAGAACCACCATCGAAAAATGATGGCGCGCTCGGCCGGTCAGGAACGAGGGATCGGGCCTCTGCCAACTCGCAATTTGGCAATCCGCTTGAAAACTGGTGCCGTGAAATTATTTCGATTCTTGATTTCCAATGGTGGAGGGATCGAATGATTGAACGTCACCTAAGTGGGCGCGATCAACCGATGAATTCGGAAGACCTCGGCATTTGCCAGCGCGTACTGGATGCCGTGAAAGCAGAATTCGATCTTGATGCCGATGACGAGGAGACCGCGCGGACCGCTGCAATCATCATTGAGCTGTATCGCCAAGGTGTTCACAACATCGATCAACTCAGGGTGTTGGCATTTGCCGCCAGAGGCAAGATCGAAGACTGACCTTTAGAACCATCCACGTGGCGTCATCCTGGCCACCAGCCACAACGGTCGCTGTGCCAACGTCATTTCGGGCTCGTAGTCCGGCTTTTCTAATGGATCGCCTGACGACCTGTGGTCCCTTCAGCCTTTGATACCCCGCCTGTGCGGTCCACCTTTTCCACTCCTTTTGCTCCTGCCCGCTTCGACGGGCTTCTTTTTACTGGAGCAGGCTTTGTGAGGAGCGCGGTCGAACCGGGCCTCTCACGGCCGCCTATCGTATTGGCGCTGTCTAAAAATCTCCGAAGTCAAGGATTGGTCGTTGGACGACGGTGAGGAGTTTCTAGCCGCAGTGAAGGCGCGCCTCGACGTTATGACCGGAAAGGCCAGCGGTAGGGAGCTGAGAAGCGCTATCCTCCGAGCAGCTAACGAAGCTGGTGTGGCCGCGGTCGCCGTACTTCATTAAAATCTTCGCACGTATCGCGCCGCTCGTCGGGTCGGCATCAGCACCGTTTGATGATGGGGGCCTGGAAGCTTCGCGGCATCATGGTAAAGCTGACGGTGAAGAGCCTCCCGTCGCCGCAAGGATCTGACATGGCTCCAACCAACCCTGATAGCGGAAATTGAATACCGCGCCTGAACGCACGACGGGAAATTGCGTCATGCCTCTTACAAAGGATTACGGGACGAGCAAGACAATGCGGAGGTTTATCGACAGCAGGTGAGCGGTCCTAGTGCCGTTGGGACGGGATTGTCTTGCGGCTTGCGGCCCTGCGGAACAAAAAGACGAGAAACACGTTAGATTGCGCGTCCCGCGAGTTTGGTTCTGCTTTCGCGGGCGTTGAGGGATGTGCGATGGACCGACTACTTATCGTCTTCATCCGACAAAGGATCGCCGACCGCGCCGATATTGATCTTGGCGAAATCTTCGACGCTGCAGAACAGTATTTTAAAGTGAAGCTAGAGGCCCGCGCATTTTTCGATGCGCTTCGTGCAGTCCAGCGCGAACGACTGCGGCAAACCCATTCATCCAATATCCGAAGTGGGCGGTATCCGGGCAAGAACGCCCTATACTGAGCCGACCAGTGGCTCAAGCTCTGTCCGAACATCCGCTCTGAGCTCTGCCTCGTGGCGGTACTCCTCGATGATCTGGCGCAGTCGACGCTTCTGCTTACGTCGGTTTTGCTTCGTGATGTTGGGAAAGATATCTTCATAGGTGGCGCGCTGCTCGTCCGTGCGAACCTTCTCCGGGTTTGTTGCACCATGCCAAGCGAGAATCCCTGAGCTTCTACCGGTAGATGTTGGTTATGGGATGGCCCGCCCTTCTGTGGACATCGAGTATGATGTCACTCTTCTGAAGGGAAAGGAGCTGAGCCATGTAGATTTCGATATTGGGCATCGACATTGGTAACAACAGCTGCAGCGTTGTTGGGGTGGATGACCGGGGGGCTGTGGTTTTCCGTCGAACGATGCGACAGACATTGATGGAATTTGTCGAGAAGCTGCCAACCTGCGTTATCGCGATGGAGGCCCGCTGCGGCGCATATCATCTTGGATGGCTTTTTGCTGCTGGTGGTCACGAAGTGCGGTTGATGTCGCCGGAATATGTCCGGCGGTACGCAAAGGCGCAGAATAATGATGATCGAGATGCGGAGGGTATTGCCGAGGCGGCGTCTCGTCCAACGATGCGGTTCGTGGAATTGAAGAGCCAGGAGCAGCTAGATGTCCAGACGTTACACCGTGTTCGGTCACGCCTGGTTGCGGAGCGCACGACCTTGATCAATCAGCTCCGCGCAATTCTTCTGGAAAGGGGTGTGGTATTTGCTGCCGGTCGCGTGACGTTCGAGAGCTCTCTTGATGGGTTGCTTGCCAAAGACAATGACATTCTGTCGCCGCGCATCAGAAGCCTGATCCTGGAATTGCGGGATGAATGGGGAATGCTCGACCAGAAGATCGAGGCCTTGAACGCGGAATTCGTATTGCTCGCCAAGCATAACAGCGCAATGCGTCGCCTGACATCAATACCTGGGATCGGTGTGCTGAATGCCGCAGCGCTCGTTGCAGCTATAGGAGATGCGAGCAGCTTCAAGCACGCCCGGGGCCTCGGAGCATGGCTGGGAATTGTGCCTCGACCGTTCACGACCGGCGGCAAGGCGCGGCTACTGGGCATTACCAAGCGTGGCAATACCTATTTGCGAACCTTGCTTGTCCACGGTGCCTGCGATGCATACGCTCAGTCAAAGCGATGCACCGATCGGCCGTCAGGGCCTACCTGCTGCAAACGCACGAGATGCTCTTCGACGCCCACTTGCACGGATTCCGCGTGTTCGGCGGTGTGCCTGCGCGGGAAATTTATGACAATATGCGCACCGCGGTCGATCGCGTCGGCCGCAGCAAGGAGCGAAAGGTCAACGTCCGCTTCCAGGCGATGACGAACCACTGTGTCTTTGCGCCCGAGTTCTGCAATCCAGCGGCAGGCTGGGAGAAGGGACAGGTCGAGAAGAACGTTCAGGATGCCCGACCACGTTTGTGGCAACAGATTCCGGACTTTCCAGACCTACTGGCGTTGAACGCCTGGCTGGAGCAGCATTGCCAAAACCTGTGGCGCGAGACACCGCATGGCGCTTTGCCCGGCACGATTGCCGATAGGGAGCGCGAACCCTGTCGACGGCGCTGAGCAGGCGGCATCACTACGCAAATTTCTGGTGACGGAAAGGTATCGAAGGCGTCGCAGAATTGGCTGCGGAACGATATAGCGCACAGGCCGGCGCCGAGGCGGCGCGTACTTATTTCAGCGCTGCTTCGCCTGCATCGCGCATCGAGGTCTTGATGTGTGAAAATGACATTTTGGCGATGGGAGCGATGGATGTCGCCAGGAGCGAATTCGGTCTTCGAGTTCCAGAAGATCTGGCGGTCGCTGGCTTCGACAATATCGAGCTTGGTGGGGCTCCGGCGTACGAACTGACCAGCTACGAACAGCCCACTGACGAAATCAACGATGCGATGGTCGCAATGATAACGGACAAGCGCGCCGCCGAGACGGTTGTCATGCAGGGCGACTTGTGCCGAGGTCATCGGCATGAGTGTCACAGGACCGTCCAGTGAGCACCTCGCACTTCTGACCGTGATCGAATGGCGTCTAGTTGCTCGCCTTGAGTGGACATGCATCGGGGAACGACATGATATAATTCCTGGGCCGCCGACTAGACTAAAACCTATCCCCCGCTTCAGTGCCTTCGCGAAGTTATATGACTGCTCTTGAACAGAACCGAAGCGTGGCAACAGATCGCCGCGCGATTGGCCAATTCGATCGATTGAGGGGCCGAACACCCAAAACCTGGACGTCGCAAGGCTGGGATGGCACCGGCACCGAACCACGCCCGTCAAATGACGGACGCGGCTCAGCGGGAGGCGCCGGGGGATCAGCCGATCCGATTGCCGTCGGCGGAGAAGAGGTGGATTTTGTCGGATTTGGACGCGAGGTGAATTTGCTGGTTGGGCTTTATATCTACCCGCCGGTGCAGCACGATGGTTGCCGTCTGCGTGCCGACACGCGCCGAAAGATGGGTCTCCGCACCGGTCGGCTCGACAGTCAGGACGGTGGCCGGAATGCCCGTCTCCACAATGTCGATCTCTTCCGGGCGGATGCCGTAGGTGCGCGCCGCGCTTTGGCTCAATTGCGGCGGAAGCGGCAGGGAAACACCGCCTTCGATACGGAAGCCGCCGTCGCTGACGCCACCCTCGAAGAGGTTCATCGACGGCGAGCCGATGAAGGCGGCGACGAAGGTGTTATCTGGGCGGTCGTAGAGATCGAGCGGCTTGCCGATCTGCTCGATGCGGCCGGCGCGCATCACGACAATCTTGTCGGCCATGGTCATCGCCTCGATCTGGTCGTGGGTGACGTAAACGATGGTAGTGCCAAGGCGTTGATGCAGTTCCTTGATTTCGCTACGCATGGTCACCCGCAGCTTGGCGTCGAGGTTGGACAGCGGCTCGTCGAAGAGGAACACTTTCGGATGGCGTACAATGGCGCGGCCCATGGCGACGCGCTGGCGCTGACCGCCGGAGAGCTGTTTCGGCAGGCGCTCCAGCAGGGGTTCAAGTGCGAGAATGCCGGCGGCTTCACGCACCAGCTTGTCGATTGTCGCCTTATCGCGCCCCTGCAGCTTCAGTGCAAAGCCCATATTTTCGCGCACCGTCATGTGCGGATAGAGCGCGTAGGACTGGAACACCATGGCGATATCGCGCTCCTTCGGCGCAACGTCGTTGACAACGCGGCCGTCGATGCGGATTTCACCGCCGCTGATATCCTCTAGCCCCGCCAGCATGCGCAGAAGCGTGGACTTGCCGCAGCCGGACGGCCCGACGAGCGTGACGAACTCACCGTCCTCGATATTCGCGGAAACCCCGTGGATAACGGAGGCTGCGCCGTATTGCTTCAGAACCCGGTCGATTGCTACCGATGCCATTGTCTGTCCTCCCTCACAGTTTCAATTGCCAGACGCCGGCCTTGGCGACGGCGCCGGTGAGCGTTGCCGAATGTGCGGCGGCAAAGCCCGGAATGCGTTTGGATCCCGTCCAGCGGCCGTTGTCAGCGAAGACCTCGATGGAGCCGGCATCGAGGAAGACGCGCAGGCTCGACGGTTTCGCGCCGGTGGCGATGTAACGTGGCGGCGTCTTATCGACACGCGCGTCGAAGACAATCGCCAGACCATCGGCATCGAGTTTCACGCCTAGATCGACATCCGGATGATCCAAGGTGAGATCGAAGGCGGCGCCCGGCTCGGTGAGATCAAGTGTGATCTCGACGGCGCCGGTGCCGAGCGGCACGGTCTTGCCGGCGGCGAGCGCGCTGTCGTCCAGCAACTGATGGCGCAGGCTGTCGACGGCTGCGACCGGCGGGGTCAGCACGGTGTCGCCGTCGAGTAGCACGCGGCGCGGCAGGGTCATGGCCGTCGGGAAATCGTCCTTCTTGGAAAAGTCCGTCCAGTTGGCGAGCCAGGCGATGCCGACCGGCTCGTCGTCATCAACGAAGGCCTGGAAGGCATAGGCATCCGAACCGAAATCCAGCTCCTGTTCGAACTCCGCCGTGAAGGTGCGGCCATCGAAACCGCCGACGATGACAGAGGTGAGGTTGCGGCGGCCGGTGGCCGGGTCGCGGCTGGTGAGCAGACCGAAGATCAGCGCCCAGCGGGTTTGTCCGTCTTTGCCGGAAAGCGGCACCATGCAGGGGCATTCCGCCGCCGTCATGCCGAAACCATCCTCGCGATGGATGATGCCGAGGAAGGTCCAGCCATCGGCACCTTGCACGTCTGCGGTTTCATAGAGCAGTACGACGCCGCCCTGCCCGTCGCGGCTGCCGAGCAGCATCTTCCAGCGGCCGTCCGGGCCTTTGAAGACATAAGGGTCGCGGAAATCGGTGGTGAGGTTCAAGCCTTCCGGCCGCAGCGGCAATATGGTTTGCGGCGGGCGGGCGACGATGCCGTCGCGGCTGACGGCAGAAAGCTGGATTTGCTCTTCCGGTTGCCGGTCACGCACATGCTCGGTGTAGAAGACACGGATTTCCTCGCCTTCCGGGCCGGTGCCGGGGATCGCCGAGCCGGAGAAGGCGCCGCCACGGCCATCGTCCTTTTCCGATAGATGCGCCGCCGGGAAGAGGAAGATGGGCAGATGCGTCCAGCGGACGAAATCCTCCGAGACGGCATGACCCCAGTGCATGGTGTTCCAGCGCGGCTCATGCGGATAATGCTGGTAGAAGAGGTGGGCGTTTCCGCCGAACCGTCCAAAACCGTTCGGATCGTTCATCCAGCCAAAGGGCGGGCGGAAGTGGTAACTGTCGGGCACGTTGGGCGCGACGGTGCGGGCATCGCTGTGGAGGACGCTGATGCCCTCCTTCATCACGGTTTCCGGACGGAAGGCATAAGCGACGGAGAGCGCTGTGTTCGCCGCATCATAGGACAGCGTAGCCCAACCGCCCCGCGCGAGCGTCACAGCGAAGAATTCAAATTCTCCCGTGCGGCGGGTCGAGGGCTCGCCGATGTCGTTGCCATCAACGGCGACGAAGAGCTTTGCCTCGCCGCCGGCAGGGCGCGCCTTCAGCCAGAGATGCAGCACCGTGCCTTCGGGGAGCTCCGCTTCGATGGTTTCAGGTGCTGACGTTTCGGACTTTGCCTGCAGAGACATAATCAACCTTTCACGGCGGAGCCGACGAATGAACTGACAAACCAGCGCTGGAAAGCCAGATAGAGAATGAGGACCGGGATCATCATCAGCACCGAGGCGGCCATGGCACGGTCCCAGTAGATGCTGTCCTGTCCGAAGAAGGTGGCGATGGCGACGGCGATTGGCCGTGCATAGTCGGTCTGGGTGACCAGCGTCGGCCAGAGATACTGGTTCCAGCTTTCGATGCCCATGAGGATCGAGACCGTGGCAAGCGCCGGCAGGCTGAGCGGCATGTAGATCGACCGGTAGATGCGGAAGGCCGATGCCCCATCCATTTCCGCCGCTTCATAGAGTTCCTTCGGCAGCTGCGCGAAGAACTGGTAGAAGAGGAAGACATAGAGCGGGCTTGCCACCCAGGGCAGGATCTGCACCGCGAAGGTATCCGTCAGCCCCGCCCGCGACATCATGACGACGAGCGGCATGATGATACTTTCCTGCGGGATGACATAGAGCGCCACGACCAGCGCCAAGAGCGCCGCCTTGCCCGGCACCGAGCCCCAGGCCAGAACGAAGCCCGCCATGGAATTGATGATCAGACCCGAGACGACTGTGGCGACAAGGATCACCAGCGAATTGAAGAGATATCGGCCATAGGCCAGCTCGCCGGAGAAATGGGCGATCTCCCTGTAGTTCGACAGCGTCGGGTCGCTGACCCAGAAGGCGCGGAAGCTGCCCATGTCGGCAAGGATGCGGAAGCGGTCGTCCTTCAGGCTGGCGATCAGCAGCATGAACAGCGGCGAGATCATCACCAGCGCGATGACCAGGACGCAGAGGCTCTGCACGATGCGCAGGCTTCTCTTGCCGTTGCCCCTTGCGATTGCCAGCGGGGCCGGCTGGCTCAAAGCGATATCAGACATCGAAGCGCCTCAGGAGTTTGCGTTGCAGGAGCGCGATCAGAAGAACGATGACGAAGAGGACGACGGAAACGGCCGACGCGTAGCCGAGTTTCTGCTCCTCGAAGCCGGCGCGCACCATGTAGTGAACAACGGTTTCGGTGCTTTCCTTCGGGCCGCCCTGAGTGAGAATTGCCACCTGCGTATAGAGCTTGAAGGCCTGGATGGTGGTGATAACAAGCACGAAGACATGGGTCGGACGAAGACCGGGCATGGTGACGTGCCAGAAGCGGCGCAGCGCGCTTGCCCCGTCGATGCGGGCGGCATCGTATAGTTCTTCGGGAATGCCCTGCAGGCCGGCGAGATAGATGATCATCTGAAAGCCATAGGCCTGCCAGGCCGAAAGCAACACGATGGAGAACATCGCCCAGTTGGGGTCGCCGAGCCAGTCGATCGGCTGGATCGTGCCGCCGGAAAGGAACCCGACGATCTGGTTGAGCGGGCCGCTCGGATACTGAAACAGCGTGCCCCAGATGACGCAGACCACCACCATGGAGGTGATCGCCGGCAGGAAGAACAGGCCGCGCAGCAGGTTCTGCATCGGCAGTTTCTGATGCAAGAGCAGCGCGGTCAGGAAGGCGAGGCCGCACTGCACCGGCAGCACCCAGATGGTGAAGCGCGTAACGTTCCACAGCGCGGTCCAGAACAGCGGATCGGTGAAGACGCGCTCGAAATTCAGGAGGCCGACGAAGCGCACCGGCGTCGGGCGCGGCACGAGCGGCTGGTTGGTCATCGCCGTCCAGAAGGACAAGAGGAACGGCGTGATCAGGAATATCGTCAGAAGCAGAACGGCAGGCGCGATCATCGCCATTTCCTGCCAGAGCCGCTGCTTGTCGCGGCGTCTCGCAGGACGCCGCAAAGCGGGCGTGGAGGTCTGTTGCAAAGTCATTGTTTCCTCCTCATCGGTATCGTCCCGAGATTGCCCAGGGCCGGCCCGAGAACCGGCCCCGTCAAAACCTCTTACTGCTGCTCGTCGAAGGGCGGGTAGCCGGCGTTGTCCTCGATATCCTCGTCGATCTTCTTGGCAGCCGCCGTCAGCGCCTCCTGCGCGTGACCACCGTTGAAGATCTTGTCGACGGCCTGCATGAAGGCCGAGGTGATCGTCGGATAGGCCGGGTGCGGCGGACGGGCGATCGCGGTCTTGGAAGCCTGCTCAAAAGCGATGGCGAGCGGACCGCCTTCCGCATAGAGCGGGGATGCGGCGGCGAAGCTCTTCAGGCCCGGATAGGCGGACTGGGTTTTGGCGTACTCCCGGTACTCCTTGTCCTTCAGCAGGAAGCTCAGGAACTTGCCGGCGATCTCAGGGTTTTTCGAGGTTGCAGAAATGCCCCAGATCCAGGTTCCGTTCGGGCTCACGCCCTTGTCGCCGATCTTCGGCAGCGGCATGACGACGATATTGTCCTTCATCGCTGCCGATGCCTCGGCGTAGAACCAGTGGCCGCCCATGGCGAGCGCGGCCGGCTGTCCCTCGGCGTAGAACTGGTTGGTGCCCGACGACGTCGGTACGACCCAGCCCTTCTTCACCCAGTCCTGCATCATCGTCAGCGCCTTGACGCAGGCCTCGCCATCGAGCGTGCCGCTGGCCTTCCAGGTCTTGCGGTCGATCAGGTCGCAGCCGGCGCTTTCGAGCAGAGGGCCGTAGGCATAGGTGATCCACTCCGTCTTGATGCCGTAACCTCGGAAGGTGTCGATCGGCCACTTCACGCCTTCGAGCTTGGAAAGCTTCTCGAGATAGCCTTCGAATTCCTCGCGGGTCCAGGCATCGTCGACCGATTTCGGAATGCGGGCACCAATGGCTTCTAGATATTTCTTGTTGCCGTAGAGCACGACTGATGAGTCGGTGAGGCCGAGCGCATAGAGGTCCTTGTCGATCGGATAGGTGCCCTGGGCGATATTCGAATCCGTCATGTCATCGAGCAGATCCTTGTCAATGAGCGGCTTGACGGGCTGCAGATAGCCGGACCAGACATAGTTGGCGAGGAACGGAGCATCGAGCTCCATGATATCGGGCAGCTGTTTGGCCATGACGGCGGCGCTGAACTTTTCGTTATAGGCATCGTGCGGCGCGTAGATCATCTCGATGTCGACATCGGGATTGGCGGCCTCGAAGCGGGCGGCAACGTCGCCATAGGCCTTCACCCAGCCGGGATCGCCTTGGTGCATAACGTGGATGACGGTCTTTGCCTCGGCAAAGGCGGCGGTTGCGACTAGCGCGGCGGACGCGAAGAGCGCGGGAAGTAAACGATTACCCATCGAAGTCTTCATTGATATTCTCCTCCAGTTAGACACTATTCGATATTCAGACGGATGCCCGTTCGACCAGATGGAACGGTAGTTTCCGCAGATGCGGCGGTTCGGGCTGCTCGGCTAGGAGGATCTCCATGGCAAGGCGGCCCATGGCGCGGTGCGGCAGGGCCATCGTCGTCAACGGCGGGTCCAGCCGCGAGGCAAGCTCGACCTGGTTGTCGAAGCTTGCCACCGCGATATCATCCGGAATGCGAAGGCCGGCACGGGCAAGCGCCGCATAGACTTCCATCGCCACGCGGTCATTGCCGCACAGGATGGCGTCCGGCCGTTGACCGGATTTCAAAAGCGCCTCCACATGAGAGGCAACAAGGCTTGGCGCGCGGTCGCTGTAGACGCTGCGGCGCACTGCCGGCAACACGCCGACGGGGTCGATGCCCGCCTCCTCAAGCGCCGCACGAAACCCCATCTCGCGTAACGTGCCGGCGAGAATGCCCGGCAG
This sequence comes from Rhizobium sp. 01T444, assembly GCF_056398305.1. Taxonomy (NCBI): domain Bacteria; kingdom Pseudomonadati; phylum Pseudomonadota; class Alphaproteobacteria; order Hyphomicrobiales; family Rhizobiaceae; genus Rhizobium; species Rhizobium sp. 01T444. The sequence goes on along the minus strand of NZ_JBFTPD010000006.1, from coordinate 16,157 downwards.
GTTGATGAAGGCGATGCGACGGCGACCGGCGACGAGGAGATAACGCACGATCTCCCGCGCGCCGCCCTCTTCGTCCGGCACCAGCGCGGTGACGCGGCCGGCAGCCTCGCGGCAGTTGATCATGACGCCGACGGCGCCCGCCAACCTGTCCGGCAGGGCGACATCCTTGTGGTACATGGCGGCATAAGCAACGGCGCGCGGCCGGAATTGCTGCACCTCGTCGAGCACCGAGCCGATAGACTGGCCGCTGCGGTGGTTGACCGCAAACACCGCCATGCCGGCGCTGCGGGCCGCCCCGTCGAGGCCACGTACGATCTCGGTGGCGAAGGGCGAAGTGATGAGGCCGTCGGAGACGACGCCGACCAGCGGCAGCCAGCCCTGACGTACGCCACGCGCCGCCAGGTTGGTCACATAGCCGAATTCTTCCGCTATGGCCTTGATCTTCTGGCGCGTATCGTCCGACATGCGGGCGGAGCCGCCGTGCAATGCGCCCGAAACCGTCTTCACCGAGACGCCCGCACGTTCTGCGATGTCAGAAAGCGATACCGTCACGATCTTCGCTGTCCTCCTTGGGTGATCGATTACCCAAGTAGTGGCGGCGGAGGTATTTTGTCAAGCGGCTTATTAGACGCACTGTCACCAGTACAGGCTGTTGATTTGCGTTGAGAGCTGATGGAGTGGATGCCCCCTCCCGACGGCATCGCGATGTGCCAGAGTGATGTTCGCCAGAACGTCACTTAGAGGAGAGAGCATCCATGAAGTTTCTAACCATTGATCACGCTGTCCACTAGGCGCTATGCACGCCTTTCTCAGTTCGTCGGGTGAGAGCGCGCAGTCAGCTTGTTTCCGTCGGGATCGCGAAGATATGCGACGAATGCCCCGTTCGCACGCTCCGCAGGCGAGCTCTCGATTGCCGTGCCACCATGCGCGGTACCGGCGGCATGCCACGCTAGAACATGGTCGCGGCTCGCGGCGGCGATACCGATCGTCCCACCGTTGGCAGCAGTCGCCGGCTTACCGTCGATTGGTTTCGTGATCATCAGCCGGCCACCCTCGTGGGCGTAGATCAGTCGGCCTCTCGCATCCATTTCGCCGGGCTTGCCTCCCAAGGCAGCGAATGTGGCGTCGTAGAAACTTCTGGCGCGCTCCAAGTCGTTGCTGCCGATCATGACGTGCGTGAACATGCTCCATCTCCTGTAGTGTGCTTCTGTAACCGCAGTTCTTGACGTTTAACGGTCAAAGTTCCTTAAATATTTGGCTGGCGACGCGCCGAGCGCTTTCTTGAACATAGTGATGAACGCAGACACCGATTCATACCCGAGGTCGCCCGAAACCTGCTGCACCGTCGCACCCGCGGCAAGGCTTCGGATTGCGATGATCAATTGCAACTGCTGTCGCCAACGGCCGAAGGTCAAGCCGGTCTCCTGCTGAACAAGACGTGCGAGCGAATTCTCGCTCATTGCCACTCGCTTTGCCCATTGCGCCATCGTGCTTCGGTCAGACGGATCATCGACCAATGCCGATGCGATGCAGTCAAGGCGAGGCTCATCTGTCAGTGGTAGATGCAGATCCTCTACCGGCATCTGCGATAAAGCCGATAGAAGCAGCGTCGTGATTATATCAGCGTGGGCGTTCGCGACTGCGGACTGGTCCGCCATCTCAATGATGAGCTCTCTGACAAGCGGAGAAAGCGAAAGCGTGCAGCACCGGTTCGGCAGTTCGGCGGCGCCTGGCTCGATAAACAGAAAGAACAAACGTGCATTGGCGGTTGCCACATTACTGTGAGGCATGCCCCCAGGAACCCATACGCCACAGTGGGGCGGAACCATCCACATCCCGCTTGGAACGCGACATGTCACTCCTCCCCGCAACGCCATGACGAGCTGCCCCTTTCGATGACGATGTTCAGGGGCTTCGCGTTCGTTCTGCGACACGTCGATCCTCACCGCGCGCGCCAGCGCGTTGGAGTTTTCAAGATCATTGTCGAGGAGGGCTCCGGAAAGGGATACCCGCGGCAGGTGGGATTTAGTGATCATTTGAGAGGATATCTAAATTCCCCGGCAGGCTTTGTCGATAGAGTCATCCGAAAGAGTTCGGAGAATGACGATGGCAGTTCAAGATCATGACCATCAATGGTGGTCTGATGTTTTACCGACTGAAATTCGACTGTCTCAAAAGCGCGCTCGCAGCCTTTGCATCTTGCCTCCACAATGTGCGCGCGTCGGGTCCAGTCGCATAGCCAGTGCGCGAAAGGTTACGAAAGCCTTCATTGTGAGAGTCCGCGGGTTCTGTGGCCACCAGCCGCCAACCACTTCGGCTGTTTCGTGCCCCGACCCGCTCGAAGCTTATTTGCATGCATGCATCGCGGCCACGTTCTTTTGCTACGTCTCGCCTACAATCTACGGCCTTACCCCCTCACATGATGAACGAAACATCATGCAGAGAAACTCTGACCCAGGAGAGGATCTGTGAACGATCGATCGGTTGTTACCACCGGGAACGTGATTTTTTCATTGAAGACATTCCTGGCGGCCATGCTGGCCTACTTTATCGCGATCAGGTTCGATCTGCCCCGGCCCTTCTGGGCAGTGGCAACCGTCTACATCGTCGCTCATCCGCTTTCGGGTGCGATCTCATCGAAATCGCGCTATCGACTGCTGGGAACCCTGATCGGTGGCGGCGCGAGCATCGTTCTGGTTCCGAACCTTGTGAACGAGCCTATACTGCTTTCCGCAGCGATCATAGTGTGGGTTTCGGCATGCACTTTCCTTAGCCTTCTCGATCGAACGCCTCGCAGCTACGTTTCCCTGCTCGCCGGCTACACGGTGCTTCTTGCGGGATTGCCACTGGTCACGGCGCCAGCAAACACGTTCGAAACTGTTGTCTCCCGCGTCGAGGAGATCGGACTTGCGATCCTATGCGCCTCGATCGTCAGCCACGTTGTTCTTCCAGTCCATGTGGGGACGGCACTCCTCGGGCGGATCGATGCCTGGATGGCAAGGGCGCAGAACCTCCTTGCAGCAACGGCAACTGCCGAGGCGGACGAAACCCGAAACAGAATAGAACGACACGCTTTGGCGGCGGACGCGGCCGACCTCCGGTCGTTCACGGTCCACCTTCAATATGATGGATCGAGATATCAAGGTGCAGTTTCGCTGGCGAGGTCACTGCAGCACCGCATGGTGTCCTTCCTTCCGTTGCTGAGCGAAGTCGAGGATCTGCGGCGAGCACTGGCCAAGCTTAACACCCCCGGCTCTGAGGAAGCTATAGCAATGATTGCAAGATTGGGATCGTGTTCAACAAGCTCCTCCGAGATCTTCAAGATCAAAACTGATGCGCTCGCCCGTTCCAAAGCGCCTCGTTCCTGGGAGGAGCTCCTTCTTGCCAATGCGGCCCGGTCCCTGCGGGATGTGCTTCAGGTTTCTAGCGAGTGTGGCTCTCTGCGGGAAGCCTTGAACGAAGAGAACACATCGAGAGCGGCTCGTCGCTTAGCGGCTCCAAAGAATATGCCAGCCCCGCACCGTGATATCGGCATGGCATTGCTGTCGGCGGTGGCGGTTGCGATCTGCCTCGCGACAACGACCTTCTTCTGGATTGCGAGCGGCTGCACTGACGGAATGACATTTGCCCAGATTTCGGGCGTGCTTTGTTGCCTTCTTGCGACAATGGACGATCCGGTGCCAGCAATGCGCAAATTTGTGGACGTCACGATCGGTTCCGTCATCGCAGCGTTCATCTACGGCTTCGCGATCCTTCCGATGATCGACGGTTTCGTGCCGCTCGTCGCTGCCCTCGGGCTGTTCCTGATCCCTGCCGGGATGTGCCTCGCTGTGCCTTCGCTCGCGATCATCGGCATGGGGCTGTGCATAAACTTTCCCCTTCTTCTCACCCTCCAGGCACACCAGAGCAGCGACTTCGCCACGTTTGCAAACACGGGGATCGCGACCATTCTTGCAATGGTTTGGACGATCGTGGTCTGCGGCATCTTCCGATCTGTCAAAGTGGAGACAAATGCGAGGAGGCTTTTTTCCGGGGCTCAGAAGCATGTCGCCCGGATCGCGGCCGGCCGACATGCCGACGCGCATATCACGCACCATCGCGTCATCGATGTGGCCGGCCTGTTTGCCGCCAGGGCGGCGAGACTTCCTCCGACCTCCGAAGTCTCCGATGTCGACCTCATAAGGGATTTGCGCGCGGGACTTCATATGACAGCGATGCGAGAGCTCGCTGATGAAGGATCGACGCCTGTTCGCTTCAGGGTTGAACCAGTCTTCTCAAGGTTGGAATTCTTGTATCAGCTTGCGCCCGCTGCGCGTGGCGAAGCCTTGGAAAATATCCTCGCAATACTGGACGACCTTATCCATTCGACTGCGGACGGGGTCACGACGGACGCCGACACGGAACTTGTGGTGCACGCTGCCGCTCTCCGTCTCTGCCTCGCGCCGGAGGCTGATCCTCCGAGTTCGATAACACCTCCATCGAGGAAGAGCGCCGCGTGATTGGACAATTCGACCTCTACGGTGTCTTCCTGCCATGGTTCTCGGCCCTTGCCCTGTGCGCATACGGTCTGTTCCGCATACTCACATCAGTTCTCGCCTGGCTCGGGTTTTATCAAGCGATCTGGCATCGCTCCCTGTTCAACCTCGCGCTCTATATCACGCTCCTCGGCGGACTTTCCGCCACTATCAACTGGTTTCAAGGATGAAAAACCTCGTTTTCACTTCAGGTCGAGCTCTATTGACCCTTTCTATGGTCGGCTGCGCAGCAGTTCTGAGCTGGCACCTATGGTCTTTCTATATGGAAGCGCCGTGGACACGGGACGCTCATGTCCGCGCCGACATCGTGCGACTGGCATCAGACGTCGCGGGCCCCATCACAGAGGTTTTGGTCTCGGACAACGCCCAGGTGGAGAAAGGAACGCCGCTGTTTCGCATCGAAGCAGGCCGCTTCGAGCTTGTGCTGCGCGAGGCAGAGGCCCAGGTTCAGAGCACGAGGGCAGCGGCAGAGCTGGCGAGGACCGATTTCGAACGATATCAACTTCTCGCATCTAAAGAAGCAGCCAGTCTAAAGGAGCGCCAGCATGCAGAAAGCCAGATGCATCAGGCAGAGGCAGCATACCAGTCGGCGCTTGCCGCTCGAGATTTAGCAGAGCTGAACCTCGAGCGGACAACCGTGAAGGCGCCGGCATCTGGGACGGTCACGAACTTCTCTCTCCGCAGCGGGAACTATGTCTCTGCGGGAAATGCGGTTGGCGTGCTGGTGGAGAAAGAATCCATCTACGTCGCAGGATATTTTGAAGAGACAAAGCTTCCCCGAATCCATGTCAATGATCCGGTACGAGTCGAGATTATGGGTGAGGCGGAAGCAATAACCGGTCATGTCGCGAGTATCGCCGCCGGCATAGAGGATCGGGAGCGAAGCGATTCTGCGGGCTCTTTTGCGAGCGTGGCACCGACATTCTCCTGGGTCCGTCTCGCCCAGAGAATTCCGGTACGGATCGAGATCGATCATGTCCCGAATGCAGTTCGGCTGATTGCTGGGAGGACCGCGACAGTTTCTGTTGAACCGAGGGGAAACTAAGATGTGAACAAATCTCATGCTCTGGAAAGCATAAATCAGCGCGCTCGGGTTCACGCGGCTTCATCGTTTGAATCCCTGCCAAAGCGAGAATTGACAGGCCACAGCGGTGCCGGCCAGACTATGTCTGATTTCAGACATCCGCAACCATGGCTTCTATGACCGTGTTAGCCTTCAGAGCACACGGCTGCAACGTCTGCAGTTGTTGGAATCGAACCGAGGCACGTTAGATTCGATAGCGAGTTGAAAATTGCAATCACTTTATACAAGCGTGACGTTGGCTGCGGCGTTAGCTGCTATTATGACCCGATCCGTTGGAACGACCGCAGTCCTGTGTCGAAAGTAACCTCAAATTTCTTGGCACCGCCGAGGGATGTGGCTGAGAATATGAAGGTTCTTGAGCGAGAAACTCGGAGCTTGGCCGCCGCTTCAATCGGTGATTTCCTTCGTCGGCGAGCACTGTAGCCTCGGTATTGTTACTAGGCAGGCCTCGATGAGATCCGCGGAACGAGGAGCTAATCACATCCGCGCACTGTGAGGTGCACTGAGGTCGACGGCGTGGCTCGTCCCGAGATTTCGTCCCGTGGGTTCATCGTTTGCTTTTGCACCTTGCATCTGCCGGCCGACGCCGGTCAGATCAGTTCTATCGGCCCGCTACTCCTCAACCCTGCAATGCATTCAAGGTTGGATCTGGAGAATCGTAGATCCCGCCTTTGGTGAGAAGATGGCGCGACCGCAGCCACTTTGAATGGGCGCCTGGCAAGTAGCGCTTTCAGCCAAGGCCGTGCTTTCTCATTATTACGCGCGATCCGAAGAACTGATGTTGCTCCGAGGACAAGAAGAACACGGAGCTCGCGGTTGCCCATTTTTTGAGATCCTGCCCAATCGTTCTTTGCCCCCGCTGGAGTGAGGCCCCGGGGGGTCAGTCCTACCCAAGCGGCGAAGTGGCGTTGTCTTCAGCCAGATTGCTGAGGTGGCGAGGGCCGGCGCGGAACAGCAAGAGAAAGGGAGGAGAGAACGATCACGCTTGATAATAGTTGATAAACAGCATATATCTTGTCTCCATCAAACCGATGGAGAACAGAATGATTAGTGCCGATCTGGGAAAGCAGCTCGAAACCTATATCCAGCAACTTGTCGACACAGGTCGCTATGGCTCGAAAAGCGAAGTCCTCCGCGAAGGTGTTCGACTAGTTCAGGACCGGGAGACCAGGCTTGCGGCACTGGATGCTTCCATCATGCGCGGCATTGCCGATGCCGAGGCGGGCCGGACTAAGCCGGCGAGCGATGTCTTCGGCCGGCTCGAGTCAAAGTACAGTTTGATGACTGATCAAGCCGAAAAATCGGCATGATCCTCGAATTTTCCGATGAGGCGGAGAACGATCTTGAGCAGATCGCCGATTACATCGCATGGGACAATCCACGCCGCGCCCTTTCATTCGTCCGGGAGCTCCGCAGCAAGTGTGAAGACCTCATCGACAGCCCTGCTGGTTTCCCCCTCGTTCCCCGCTACGAGCATCATGACATCCGCCGACGCGTTCATGGCAACTATCTGATCTTCTACCGCGTGGAGAAAGCTAAGGTGATCATCATCCATGTCCTGCACGGTGCAACGAACTATGGCGCAATCCTGTTCGGCGAATAAATTAATGGGTTTATCTGGGCCGACCTCGCGCACTAAAGCCGAGCTTAACGGTTTTGAAGAGATACGAACCGGCGACCTTGTTTTTGCGCACTCTGTGCGCAGCATATTTCTTCGGCGATCAGGGACGTGGGCTGCAGTAACGCAAATGCTCGAAACAGAATTAGAATTCTCTCCTGCCTCGAAAGTTGGAATGTTACGCGCTCTTATGAGTTTACCAGACTTGTTTAGGCCGGCTAGCGTAATGGAAAATGAAAGTGATGTTGGCATTCCAATCGCTGACGCGAACCAGTTCCTCAACACTTCGAAACCCGGGAGACCGGTTCTATGCTCCGTGCCGCCAGCGGAACATTCAGCACAAGCTTGGCAGGCAGCCGCCCAATCCGATGCAACGCCTTTTTCGATGTCTTCTACGTGACCGGCTGGGGCTTGGTCGGCGCCGACGGCGCAGATCGCAACTGGGATGTCTCCCTGGCGCTTGGCTCCAAATTCACGGATACGACCTCGGCGGTCGCCGGCTACCGCGCGGTCGGCATGAACTACAACAAGGACGGGTTTGTCTTCGACGTCGTCGAGCAGGGACCGATCATCGTGTCGTTTCACTTCAAGGCCACAGTCAAGCGATCAGCAGCAATCAAACCGGCTTCTCGCGTCAACGTGGAAACGAATTTGCGGCGGGCCTTATAGTCCGACTTCTCGCCCTTGAACGTTTCGACCCGCTCCGAAATCAACGGATCGTCGGCAGGCCCGACATACCGGCGCTTCTGCCCGCCCTCACCATCGGGTTGGTCGAAATACCAATAACGCCGACCATCAACTGCCACCGGCACGAATCTACCCGACGGGGGGAAGTCCTCCGCCCAATCGTCGTCGAATGCCCGTTGCTGAAGTTCACCGACCATGGTCCGGAACATGAGGTCAATTTGCTTGATCACGGCGGCTTCTATATCGTTTCCACAAATCCAGTATAGACGATATCCGTTATCAAGTTGTGGCAACCCGCTTCAACGGGACAAGTTCCTTGTTGAGTCGATTGGAGATCTTCAGAAGCGTCGCGCGCATCCGCTCGACGTGCTCCAGACGAAGAAGCGCCTGAACTTCCTTGCCGCAGGAGGTTCTGATGACCTCGATTGACGATGTCACAAAAGCACCTGGTGAATGGGGTATGAAAAACTTCGATGGCGATGCGCAATGAGACGCGTTGAAACGGCTTGTGATTAGCGATGCGATGCTCATGGACCGGCTCACATATGAGGCGCTGTCCGCGGTAGGGCCTTTGCGAACCGGTCTATTTGCTGACCTATTAACGAGATCCCGAAGTATGTATTTTCATCAACCTTGCCGAGCTCTCCTGGCAAAATGCTTCAGTGGTTAAGGGGGACCCGATCAGGCCACCAGAGAGTTGAAGGCGGTTGGCGTCGGTGATCTAACGATTTTCGGATTTGGGCAGCTGGCGCGGGCACTATTTGGCGGATCTCCTTGATGAGGTGCGCATCGCGATCAACCCTGTCCTAGTCGGCACGGGGGAAGGCCTGGGCTTTCTTCCTTTCAGAAAAGACATGAGGTTGGTCTCGTGCGAGATATTGCCGACCGGGGTCGTGGTAGTGGCGTACCGACCAGCTGCTTGGCGTTGAGCCCTAGCAGCGGGTATCTGCGAAGATTCCCGCTGCTAGGAAGGCTATTCGGCTGCGACCGCTCTAGGTGCGGCAAGGATGGCTGGTGCAATCACGTTTTCGATGAACCTATCGATCGATTGCGGCAGGACGCGAGATCCTGGCCGCCCACTTTCGCGAACCGGTCCGTGGCTGAACGTCTCCCATGCTTCGTTCATCAAGATCGAGAAGTCTCGACCAATTCCAGCTTCCATCATTCTTGCCACATCGTCCTCACTGGACCACGGTGCGACCGGAAAGGCACGACCAATAGCGCCAGAAATGATGTCTGCGATCTTGGTGGTAGTGAGACCTGGCTGACCGTGAAGTTCCACGACTTGCTTGCCTCCAAAATCGAGCGCCACAAGCCGCTCTACCGCTACATCGGCGACGTCGGCCGTCCCGCCCATATCAATCAAAGAGTCCGGTGCGATAGGCCACGTGAGCGCCCCAACTGTCGTCATTGTTGGCAGAAAATAGAAGAGGTCTTCAAAAAACATTGGCGAGCGCAAATTAAGGAGGTTGAGGCCAGGCACGGCGTTCAGCCGCTGCTCGACATCTCCGTGAATTAGAACGAGGCCTCGATAACGGTCGTCATGCGCACCGAGTGAACTGACAAAAACAGCAGATCTCAGTCCGGTCTCGCCGGCGGCGATCGCGTAATTTTCCCCCGCAAGGAAAAAGTCTCGCCGGTAGTCTCGAGCGTTCATGCTACCTTTGCAAATGAGCAGAGCGGCATCGATATCTTGGAAGGCCTCCCTCACCGCTCCCAGATCATGCATGTCGCCGACAACCGCTGTAGCGCCAATATCGATCAAGGCTTGCAGGCGGTCCCGGTTCCTGGCGAAGACCCTCACATCATGGCCTCGTTTCAAGAGCTCGCTGGCAGCTCGGCGGCCGACATTGCCAGTTGCACAGGTAACTAAATAGTGGCGCTTCAGGTTCGTCATTGGAATTCTCCGTTAGTAGCGAAGACGCCTTCGCGGCTGTGTTGCGGCGTGCTTATGCCGTACGCTGACTATGACGTTGCGGACCTCACAAAGGATCCGGTTCCTCAATCTCTTTTCATGCCGGGCCCGGCCGTGCTTTACACAGCGGCGCACACGGTAGCAGGGGGCGACAGGCGGTAGCTCACCAACCTCGCAGTCATCAGGACCAGCGGCTCGCTATCGCGCTGAGTTGACACGCCACCGCGGACCCTCCCATCTTCGGCACAATCTGAAAGTGCAGCGAATCCTTTCGCCGGCGTGGATCGTCTTAATGGAAGGAGCAGACGCAACGACTGCAGCCAGCGGTGCAGGTCATGTGACCGGTCCGCTGCCATAGGAGAGCGATATGATGTACGTCACGTACAGCACAAAACCGGAGTATACCCACGAAAACACCCGGCTGATCCGCGCCGTATTCGAAGAATTGCGGATAATGGCGCCGAGTGGAGTTGGCTATATGGTCCTGCGCCACGGAGAAGGACGTTTCGTCCACATCGTTGAACAAAATGAGGGCGGGCCAAGCCTCTCAGACCTTCAGGCATTTCGCGCGTTTCAAAAGGATGCCGGTGAGCGAATTCAGGGGCGGCCGTCAGCCAATGAAGTCGAGGTTGTGGGCACCTACGGCTTTGGATTCGATATGGCGCAAAACCGGACTTGAAGATGACATCAACCATCCCTGAAGACACTCAAGACCGCCAATTATTCGAGAAACGCTTGGGCGATCTACGCCCCAAGGTTCATCGTTACTGCGCCCGGATGGTAGGATCTGCAATCGATGGCGAAGACATCGTTCAAGAAGTCCTCGTTAAAGCCATTGAGGCCCGGGTGGAGAAGCGAATCCTCGACCTTGAGAGCTGGCTTTTTCGGGTGGCGCACAATGCTTCTGTTGATTTTATACGTCGCAGGCAGAGGCAGGATGTCCTGCGGTCTGAGGAAGACCCAAACATGGCTATCGACGATCGCGAGTTGGCAGATGCACGAGTTATCGCCTCGGCGGGGCTCAAAGCGTTCATGTACCTGCCAATTTCGCATCGCGGCTGCGTCATACTGATGGACGTGCTGGGTTACTCCCTGCGGGAAGTTTCCGAGATTACAGGATTGAGCATTCCAGCAGTAAAGGCAGCATTGCATCGCGGTCGGATCCGCATTCGCGAAGTCGCCAATGTGAACGCTGGGACATCGCCGACGGTCTTAAGTCAGGGTGATTTGAGGCGACTTGCGAAGTATGTCGATCGCTTCAACGCCAGAGACTTTGACGCAGTGCGAGACATGCTTGCGGACGATGTTCGGCTTGAACTCGTGTCGCGAGTCCGAATGGAGGGGCGCCAGGAGGTCTCGCGCTACTTCAAAAACTATTCGGGCATATACGATTGGCATCTCGTTCCTGGTCTGGTGGATCGTCGGCCAGCAATTCTGGTGTTCAACCCGAACAGCGCAGGCGACGCGCCGACACACTTCGTGCTCCTCGACTGGAACGGTGACAACGTCGCTTCCATCCGCGATTTTAGGCATGCCCGTTATGTCGCCGAGTCAGCCGAAATGATTCCGTTCGGCTCGCCAACAGGATCTTCGTGATCGCTCATCTTGCTGAGGAGGCAGAGGCCGATCTGATGGCCGAAGCTCGGCAGGCGGGCCTCGCGGCCATTTGCGCCTCACGGCCCGGGGTTTCGGATCGAAAAGTCTCCTTCCCGGACTGGCCTCCTACCTTGAACGTCCCGAACGTGAATTTCGGCGTCGAACTCGCGGGCACGACGGTCGATATCGATTTTACCGGTTTCGATGCCGCCGCCGGACTTCGCAGACCAACGATTGAGGACTTTATCGCAGGGCCACTTAAGTCCTACGGGTTGGGGATCCGTGGAGCACCGTCTTATCGCTGACGGCAAGGCTCTGTTGGCGTCAAGTGCGGGATGCGAGCAGTTCCTGTAATCTGCTTTTATCGGTCACGCCGATCTGAAACCATTTGAGCAGTTCGCGCGCGACATCCCGCCCCTCCTCGCTGTCCAGTTCGATCTCCTTCGTCAAGCAGTAGTCCTTGACCAGGTTTTGCATCACGGAAACGTCGTCTGGCCCAAGGGACGGCGGTCCAATTCCGAATGCGCTGAACATAGCGTCCTCCATCCTTCGACATAAAGCGATCCTAACCCAATCCAGTACCTTTTCAATTGAGGGGATGATCTTCGCGCGCGTTTGGGGTTAGAAGGCTTCATATCCTGCGTCACGTATCGAGTCCGTCATGCCAAGCCGTTATCGCTATTCCAAGCTCCTTCGCCGTTCCCGCGTGATCTGGGGTTCGTTTTCGCTCTGGAAGCCGAGGATGGTGTTCTGGTGCGGGGCGCTCGCGATTGGCGTGATAAGCGTCGGCTTCGCCAAGCTTGCCGATCTGGCGCAGAAGGCATTCGGATCCCTCACCTCTTCCGGTGAATGGGCGTTTCTGCTGCCACTGGTGCTGACACCCGCGGGCTTCATCCTGTCGGCCTATCTGGCGGCGACGCTGTTTCCGAATTCGGGAGGTAGCGGCATTCCGCAGGCAATCGCCGCCCGGCACTTGCACGACGCAGAAGACCGGACTCGGCTGCTGTCGCTGAAGATCGCCTTCGGCAAGATCGTGCTGACGGTGCTCGGACTGTTTTCCGGCGCCTCGATCGGCCGCGAGGGGCCGACGGTGCAGGTCGGCGCCTCGATCATGCTTGCCGTCGCCCGCTTTGGCGGCATGGCGCAGGCACGCGGGTTGATCCTGGCTGGTTCGGCGGCGGGTATCGCTGCCGCCTTCAACACGCCGCTTGCCGGTATCGTCTTTGCGATCGAGGAAATGAGCCGCACCTATGAATCGCGCGCCAACGGGCTGGTGCTGACAGCCGTGATCCTGTCGGGCCTGGCGGCGCTCGGGCTTTCCGGCAGCTACAATTATTTCGGCATGGCGTCTGCTGCCCCAACCGAGCTTCGCGACTGGGGACTGGTCCTGATCTGCGGTGTCGGCGGCGGCGCTCTTGGTGCCGCCTTCAGCGGCTTTGCACTGCATTTCGGCCAGAAGATCCGCCGCTGGGCGCAACCGCAACCACTCAAACGCATGCTGGCGCTTGCGGGCGTGTGCGGGCTGGCAATCGCGGTCATCGGCGTCGCATCCGGCGGCACGACCTTCGGCACCGGTTATGAGCAGGCGCGCGGCGCCGTCGAAGGCAACGCCCTGCCCCTGCTGTTCTTCCTCGAGAAGCTTGCAGCCAGCTTCCTGTCGATGCTCTCAGGCATTCCTGGCGGCATCTTTGCGCCGTCGCTCGCCGTCGGCGCCGGTTTCGGCAGCACCGTCGGGTCTCTGCTCGGCACCAGCATCGCGCTGGCAGCGATCCTTGGCATGGCGGGCTACTTCGCGGGCGTCGTACAGGCACCGATGACGGCATTCGTCATCATCCTGGAAATGACCGGCGACCATCAGGCCGTCATCCCGATCATGGCGGTGTCGATGATCGGCTATGTAACCTCGCGCATCCTTTCACGCGAGCCGCTCTATCACGGCCTGTCGCGCGTCTTCATCGCGGCGGCGATCCGGGCGCGCCGCGCGGCGGAGAAGGAACCGGAATCAACTCGAACTTGACCAAGAGCGCCAACGACAATGGGCGATTATCTTACTGACCGGTATTCACCGCTATTACTCTCAACGGAAATTATGCGACTAACCGGCACGGTTGTGCGTGGAAACCAGCAGATCAGAATCGCGAGGTCGATAGCAGCGCTGTAGCAGTTGCTCACATTGGCGCAATAACCCTGTTGGACGGCATAACGGGCAGCGTTGGCTTCAATCAGTTTAACTTCTTCAAGATGAAGCTGTCGATTGAAGCTCTCTGCGTCGAGCGCAGTGGCCGCTCCCTGTTTGCCGCCGACTACGCCAAAAAGTCCCGGCGGCAAGCAGCAAAAAGCCCCGCATCACCTGCGAGGCTTTCTGACGGTTTTTCGCTGAGGCGAATTACAGACGATTCACGCGATACCGCTCGCGCTCGGCAGCGATCTGTTCGGCCGTGTAAGGGTCCGCCGTCTCGTCGAAACGGGTCCAGCCCTCCTCGGCATAGCGCGCCCGGCGCTCGGCGACGTTGACGCGCGGCGAGCTGTTGAGGATCGCCTCCGCCGATGCGGCTCGGCTCTCGTCGACACGAGCGGTTACGACCGATCCGCCGCGACGGATACCTTCGGCGTAGAAGTTGGCATCCTCTTCCGGCACACCGGATTCGACCATTGAACCGACGATACTGCCGACCGCGCCGCCGGCAACTGCGCCAGCCACAGCACCAGCCGCTGTCGCGACAAGCCAGCCAGCAGCAACGACCGGGCCGACGCCCGGAATCGCAAGCATGCCTAGCCCGGCCAGCAGTCCGCCGGCGCCGCCCGCGACAGCGCCAATGCCCGCACCGGTTCCGGCGCCTTCACCGGCGCGGTTGCCTTGTCCTTCGACATCGACACCGTTTTCCTTGTTGGTGACGATGCTGATGTCGTCCGAGGGAACGCCCGCATCCTCAAGTGCCGTTACGGCTGCCCTGGCGTCGTCGTAGCTATCGTAGAGTCCTGTAATGGTTCTCATGGGAATCCTCCTTGCTTATTTTACTTGGCGAGCGTGATGTTGCCCTGGAAGTCCAGCGCTACGTCGCCCGGCTTGCCATCCTTGGAAGCGGTCGCGCGCCAGACACCCTGGTCGTCGAGCTTAAGCCCGGTCACGTCCGTGTAGCCGGCATCTTCGAGACGAGACTTCGCCTGGGCTTCGGTGAAGCTGTTCTTGCCCGCGATCGGCGCGCCGGGGTTCTGTTCGGTGTTGACCGCAGGCGTGGTCTGCGAGGTCGTCGGCGTTTCGCTCTGGGCGAAGGCACCGGATGCGGCGAGGAGCACTCCCGCGCAGAGAATGGCGATTTTCTTCATTGGTATTTCCTCCTATTTGGATGAAGCGGAAACCCCCGCAAAACGCATAGGTTCCAACGATTTATTTGTGACGGTTGCTGTTGCAACCCACCGTTTCCGCACTATGACTTAGTCGCGTCGTACTCGAGCAGTTTGAAATCGTCGGCGCCAGAAGCGAGCACCATGATACGGCTGCCAGCTCTAATTAGTGCCTCATCAGTCAGCGACTCGACACGCGCGTCGCTCCCAGATCTCAAAAGATTCGGTTGGCCGCAGGTATTTGCTTGGCCGCGATGTCGACGGAAACCTCGATATCGCCAACAAGCGGGGCGTCGTCACGTGACGCGCCCTGATGGGAAGCGTCGCCGCCGGAGGCCCTCGATCCCGAGGTGTTCTCCCCCGCGGCCGATCGAACGAAGACGTCCGGCCTGGAAATGCCAAGCTGCTGCACGAGGTGCTCGACCGCGACGTCTCCAACCTCACGCGTTTGGAAGTTTGCGCGGATGGTGACCGTCCTCTCGTCTGCCATGATCGACCTCCCAGTGTTTCGATCAATACGAAACTCTCAGAGCGCGCCGTTGTTGCGTGTTTTTATGCTTTCCCACAGGAACCCGGTCTGATGATATCTTCAATCCGCGCTGTGACGTGGCAGCGTATGAAGGTCTTGCGCCCACGAAAGGTCCGACGCACACCAGAACTGAGCGCTCGGCTTGAGTTCGTGACGCTGGTTTATCGTTCCCAGTCGAATGCCGACCTGTTCGGCGTCTTCAAGCTCTCCAGTCGTGTAGATAGGCGACCCGCAGTTTGAGCAGAAATACTGCATTCGTCGACGGCCGTTGTCGGCGATCTTCACATACTCCTTCGGGTCGCCCGAGATGATATGGAAGTTCTCGCGCGGCGCACTCACAGTCACGCGATAGGCGGTACCCGTCAGCCTTTGGCAGTCCGCGCAGTGGCAGATCGTCACCTCGCCCGGATCGACATCCGCTTCGTATCGTACCAGTCCGCAGTGGCACGAGCCGTCGATGTGCATAAAAGTCCTCCTGTATAGATCGCTGGCGACATAGAGGTCGACAGTCAATTGTCGATATGCCCGACTTGATCATCCTTCGTTCGACCGGGATGCATCGCTTTTAGCTGTCTGCTGGTCGCTCATAGAATGGTAACGGGCCTGCGACTCTTCGGTTTCCATTTTCACGCGAAGGTCCTCTGAAGAAAAGCGAGTGCCTTCTGAGCCACCAGGACGCGGATGGTCGTTATTGCCCGCATAAGCAGGTTTAGGATCTCGGAAGTCGAGAGGCGATCGACCTCGTTGGCGGCCCGCACGAGTTCGGAAACAAAGGATGGAACACTCCAAGGAAACGATTTAGCCAGAGAGTTCAATCCTTAGCATGGACGCTGGGCAGTCTCGACTCT